>JAUXBO010000008.1 GCA_030619345.1 Candidatus Zixiibacteriota bacterium
ATCGAGTATCGGTGACAGGTCAGGTGGCGAAATGTCCAAGCGTCCTTCAATCGATTGCGAAGCCACTTACGATGATGGATTCGTGATGACCCGAAGCGGCGAGTATACAAAAGCAATGGAAGCTTTTGACAAGTTCCTGATGGAATGCCCCGACCACGAAAATATTGAGAACGCCTACTACTGGTATGGTGAGTGCTTTTACGCTCAGGAGAAGTATATGGAAGCTATCGAGAAGTTCACATTTCTCACCGAGCACCACAAGAACTCTCCCAAGGCGGGGCAGGCATTGTATAAGATTGCCCGCTCCAACGAGGAACTAGGTAAAAAAGCCGTGGCCAAAAAGATCTTTCAGCAGCTTGTCGATGACTACCCGGAAACTCTTGAAGCCCAACAGGCCAGAGAGAAGCTGAAGGAACTATAGAAAGCAGCAAGTGCCGGAACCAATCCGAATTCGAGTTTTCCCCCCGACCGGGCCTCTTCCGCCCGGCCGGGGTTTTTATCAACTGGAAGAAGACGCCCTCTATTTTCAAGTAGGCGGATTCACCAAGCCACTCCCGTTTTTCTCATATCTGGAATCAGAAACTGTCCGCTTTGACATAAACCGTCGCGGCCGATTGATCTTTGTCGAGGTCTCCCTCCCTCGTCGACAATGGCAGGTAGAATCAGATTTTGAGTTGCCAAAGGCATCAGATCAGGCGAGAATCCTGTTTCTTGATTTTCGCCAGCAGACTAAGCAGCCCCGGATCAAGACTGATCTGACCAGAGAAAGTCTCCGACTGGAGTATGAGACCAATGGAGGCACTCACACCTTTCAAGTTTCTGCCAACCTCTACCTGGCCGTAAATAACGCCGGTCACCTAGCTTCCGTGACCATGACCTCCCTTACCGATGATCTTGCAGGACAAGAATTGACTTCTTTCCGCAGACGAAATATGGTAGATTCTGGCCTGAGGTAAAATCATTTCAGTTATAAACGAAAGCCGACCTCCGACCGTCTCAGAGATATCAGCCAAGTGAAAAGGGCGCGCATTTAACGAGTTGGCAGTATCTGAGAATCCGCTTGACAGCCCCTTTTTCAATAGCTTAAATTACTGGCTGATTTTGAGTTTGGAATAATAAAGATTTTTCGGGAGATATAGGATTTATGAAAGCTACGGCAACTAGGCGCACGAGATGGGTTCTTTCTCTATTTGTAATCCTCGCTCTTTCTCTGGCAGTAATTTCCGGTTGCGATGACGATGAAACCGTGATCGGTGTGGTTCTGGGTGAGAAAGTCTTATGGACTACAGTATCTAATTCCCCGACCGACAGAATGCTCCACGACGTTCAGTTTCTGACAACTACTATTGGATGGGCGGTCGGCGATGAGGGAACCATCCTGAAGTTTGTAGATACTGCATGGGTCATAGTACCCTCCGGTACCAGCATGAGCCTTCGTGGAGTTCATTTTACAGATGCATCCCATGGCTGGATTGTCGGACGTGATGGTGTACATCTGTTCACAACCGACGGCGGCACTACCTGGGACATCGACTCTCTTGTTATTGTATGCGAAGGTGGAACTAGTCCGATTCGCAAACATCTTAACGGCATCCACTTTACTTCGGCAGTGTCCGGATGGGCGGTTGGCGATGACGGTCATATTTTGAAATGGACCACTGACAGTGCCTGCGCAAATATACTGATATTCAGCGATACCGTAATCAACGACTCAGCAAAAGATACTATTGTCGACTCAATCATTGATACGATTTATTACTCCGTTGACAGCATCGATACTACCGCCTACTATCCCGACAGTGTTGTCTTTGACACTATATTCGATTCGACTATTCAGTGGAATATAGAGAGTACGATTGTAGATTTCATCGACACAATTATAACAATCGACAGTACTGTACCGGTGACAACTGGCAGCGGATTTTTCCGGATGAGTGACGCTCAAGATGATCCAAAACAGGACTTGTGGGATGTGCACTTTGCCGATGCAGTCAATGGCTGGGTAGTTGGCAAATTTGGCACAATTTATCGTACCACCGATGGAGGAACCACCTGGGAGGCTCAGGATAGCGGTACCGATGAAATTCTCCGAGCAGTGCGATTTGTATCCCCCTCCACCGGCTGGGTGGTTGGCCATCACGGCCTGATACTTCACACCAATGACGGTGGCTTGAACTGGACGCAACAGTTTGATAACAATGGGATCTCGGAACATTTTGTTGGAGTGGAATTCCCCGATGCCAGCAACGGCTGGGTGGTTGCCACTGATGGGTCGGTCTACCGTACGGCCGATGGTGGAGCGAACTGGGTGATTGATCTTGAAGGCTCAAGCCAGGGGCTAAACGCTCTCTCCTTTATCGACGCTACTACCGGGTGGGTGGTTGGCTTTGACGGAGAGATTATGGAAGCCAAAAAACAATAAAGCTCCCTATCCTTAGAAATTCTCTTAGGCCCGCCGAGTATATCGGCGGGCCTTTTTCATTTGCCTGTCAGCGTGAATGTAATTGACTTCCTACCTTTGGAGATCATAGATTTCGATAATGGTAAAACCCTCGAATATAATAACAGCCGAACTGGAAAAGCTACGCTCAGAAATTCGGCGTCACAATGAGCTCTACTACCAAAAGGATAAGCCGGAGATCAGTGACGCCGAGTATGACCGCCTGTTTGATCGGCTGCTTGAAATAGAGGCTGAATTTCCCGAAATGGTGACGGAAGATTCCCCTTCGCAAACGGTTGGAGCAGACAGAATTGAGAAATTTGCAGCCGTCGATCACCGTATCCCGATGTTATCGCTTCAAAAAGTAACCAGCTTTGAGCAGTTTCTGGATTTTGATCGACGGGTACGCGATGGTCTCGCAGTGGAGGCCGAAATCCAATACACAACGGAACCAAAGCTCGATGGCTTGGCGGTGGAATTGGTTTACCGACGCGGGAAATTTGTACTGGGCTCGACCCGTGGCGATGGATCGACCGGCGAAAACATAACTGAGAATCTGACTACTCTATCATCGATCCCGGCCTCGCTATCAAGTCAAACAACCAAGCGATATCCGCTGTTGGAGATTCGTGGCGAAGTCGTGATACACAAGAAAGATTTTGCGCAGTTCAACCAACAACTGATCGAAATAGGTCAGGAACCAATGGCCAACCCTCGCAACGGAGCGGCCGGATCACTCAGACAACTTGATTCTAACATCACCAAAGAGCGTCCGCTTGTTTTTTATGCCTACGGCATTTCTGATATTTTGTTGGATTCCATTACGAAACAGAGTGAAGCCGCAGCGCTACTTAGATCAGAGAATTTTCGACTGCCGGAACCCGCTGCCGTGCTGAATGACCCCGAAGCGATCAACCGACAGTTTGACGAACTGACCAAATCACGTGATGCACTGGATTTTGAAATCGACGGGATGGTGATCAAAGTCAACAGCTTTGACCAGCAGAAGCAATTGGGCCGGATTTCGCGGGCTCCTCGATGGGCGGTTGCTTGGAAATTTGAGGCTGAATTGGCCGAGACGACGCTTGAGGATGTCGAGTTCTCCGTTGGCCGCACCGGTGTGGTCACGCCGGTTGCAATCCTCGAACCGGTGAAAGTGGGCGGTGTCATGGTTTCCCGTGCTTCACTGCATAACGAAGATGAACTCCAATCGTTGGGAGTCGCGGTCGGGGATCGCGTGGTTATCAGAAGAGCCGGAGATGTCATTCCGGAAGTTGTACGACTTGCTGGAAAATCAAAACCGCGCTCAAATACAATAAAATTCCCGGCCGAATGTCCTTCCTGCCAAACTGAAATCAGGCGTCTTGAAGGTGAGGCGGCCTACCGTTGCTCAAACTCTGCCTGCCCCGCCCAGTTGGAAGGGAAACTGTCTTACTTTGCTTCAAAAGCTGGCATGGATATTGACGGTATGGGTGGGAAGATCGCTTCACAATTGATCGAGCGAGGTCTGATTTCCAGTTTGGCTGATCTCTATTTTCTTACTCATGACCAACTACTAACACTGGACCTCATGGCTGACAAACGGGCTCAAAAGCTCCTTGCAGCTATCGACCGCTCACGCTCTTCAAGCCTTCCCAAGATAATCTATGCCCTGGGGATCGACGGCGTCGGCGAAACGGTGGCGCGCCTTGTCGCTGAGACATTTGCCACACTTGATTCTCTCATGGAAGCATCTTTGGAACAGTTGGTCGATATTGACGGAATCGGCGAAGTACTGGCTGAGAGCATAAACTCCTATTTCGCAACTGAAGATAATAGGGTTCTACTCAGGAGAATGCGAGAGGGTGGCGTACTATTTCCGCATTTTACAAAGAGCTACAGCGGCGATCTATTTTCTGGTAAGCGCTTTGTTATCACCGGCACGCTCAGTCAGTCTCGTACATATTTCAAGAACCTGATAGAAAGTCACGGCGGCAAAGTTTCCTCGTCTATCTCAACCAAAATTGATTTTCTTCTATGCGGCCAGAAGGCCGGCTCGAAACTCGAAAAGGCGCGCAAATTAGATGTGGAGATTATTGAAGAGGAGGATTTTCTCGCGCGGATCGGTTAATTTGCCCGGCATGACCGAGTGATCGGTGTGACCGGCATGGCCGGCTTGATCGGTTTGACTTAGATCAAGGACATGAAGTCTCCATTATCCGATCTTCTGACTGGAACCTGAAACTATAGGAGAACAGAGATGACTCCATACATGAAACGCTTTGTATACGCTGCCCTGGTCTACCTGGGCTTGGCCGGTGTTTTCGGCATGATCAACGGTATGACTGATGTTGGTCATTTCGCGTATTTCGCCCACACGCACTTTAATCTTCTGGGCTTTATGTCCATGATGATTTACGGTATCGGCTATTTTATACTCCCCCGATTCAACGGCTCTGATCTCAGGTTTCCGACCTGGGTAGCAGTCCATTTCTGGCTGGGAAATATTAGTCTGGTGGGAATGGTCTTGTTTAGAGGACTTTCGGTATCGACCGGCTCCGATCTGTACTCTGTTCTATTCATTGTATCGGCGGTGATTCAATTGGTCACTATTTTCATGTTTATTATAAACCTCTGGCTTTCTCTTTCGCCCCCCAAAACAGAAGAACAGCCATCGGCCCAGAATACACCGGCTCCGGCGGCTCAGCCAGCGCCAGGGCTAACGCCAGAACCAGCGCCCACCCAGCCAATTGCGGTTACTCCGAACAGTCGGATCGCAGAATTGATCGGCATGAAAGCCAGTATAAAAGATATTTTGATTGAAGAGGGGATCGCCTCGCTCGGGATGCCGGGACATATCGACAAAGTGAGGCAGATGGGCGTAACGCTGGGCATGGCGGCCAATAACCACAGACTGGACATTCTGCGGTTGATCACAAGAATAGAGCAGGAATTGGCCAAAGCCAATCCCGTCTCAGAATCTGGCTCCGGTTCCGTTTCCGACGCAGCCTCAAAGATCGGTCCTGATCTTATGATAGGTGACGTAATTGCTCAGTATCCGGAGGCCCGCGATGTTTTTCAGAAGTATTTCGGATCAGGCTGCTTCGGTTGTCCCGGTCAGGCTTATGAGTCGATCGACATGGCTTGCCGGATGCATGGTGTGGAGTCGGACAAGTTCATCAAGGAACTCAAGGCCGCTCTGACACCCTGAAGATACTGATTCGTATAAGAGAGATGAGAAAGGCGGCCCTGTTTTTGGGCCGCCTTTTTTGGCATCATAGACTGTCGAGTTTTTTCTCGATCTTGCTGATTGCTTTGACCAGCTTGTTGAGCTTAGCATCAATTTTCTTCATATCGGACTCTTTGGCAAATTTAAAATCTTTGATGGCTTTGGTCACTTCTTTCTGCACCTTGGTAGTTTCCTCTCCGACTTTTTTGCGGAAGCCAGCGGTTGATTTTTCGGCTTTATCAAGCAGTTCCATGACAGCTTTTTTGCGATCCGATTTATCGAGCTCACCCTTCTTGATAAGATCATCAATGATCTTTTCGGCTTTCGCCTTGGTAACCTGCAGGACACCAATCGAAGCCAGCACTGTGTTTCTTAATAGTGACATAGACTTGTCACCTCCTTTGGCAATTATTTCACTGAGAATCTCTTTACTCTGGCTGATATCTTTCCAGGACGAAGTCTGCGATACCATCACCCTTCCGAGAATCTGAAGAGTAACATCGTCGCCGGAGTCGGTGTCGATCACGCGTACTTCCGTTCCCTGGCGTACCATTTCTGCCAGGTCGGTGTGCGTAATAACGCAACTGTTGTCCGGATCGTAGAGCCTTCGGTTCCTGTATCTTTTGATAACCTTAATCATTACACTCCAATATGGTGCACTGCACCATAAAAGTCAACAAAAAAAACGTCCTTGTCTACCCTAAAAGGACTTCCCGGTACTCATTAACACGATATTGATGATCTCCAACAGTCTTTCACACGAGAATGGTTTCTTGATAAACATATCGGCGCCTGATTTGAATGAGCGACCCATATCGTCATCACGGTCCTTACCGGTCAGAAAAACGATCGGGATCGTCGAAAACAGATCGTCTTTTTTGAGCTGGGCACAGATATCGTAGCCGTCGATTCCGGGCATCATTATGTCGAGTAGGATTATGTCAGGATTATACTGGCGTATCCGTGTGACCGCATCAGTCGAGTTATTCTCCACCTGTACTTGGAATCCAAATTCGGTCAGATAGGTTTCGATTATCTCAGTGATTTCAGGTTCGTCGTCGACTACGAAAACTTTGGCGGTGTTGATACTGGTCTTGTACGACATCTATCGGTCCTTAGGTGGCAATCCTATTGGTTCGCTATTTCTTGTTTTATGATCGGTAAAACTGTCTTTTCCTTTAGTCCGCTACGTTCGCGGTGAAAGGGCCATAACAGCCAAACTCACCATATCCTTAAGTTGTTGACCGGTAAATGGTTTACAGATGTATGAGGCACCGCCGGAGGCAAAGGCCTTACCATCGTCTTCGGATGCTGAACGTCCGGTAAGGAAAATAACCGGGATTGCGCTCAACATAGGATCCTGCTTCAGCAGTTTGGTAGCTTCGTATCCGTCCAAATCAGGCATGCTGATATCCATCAGGATCAGCTTGGGATTCTCCAGACGGGCTTTCTCGATCCCCTCATGTCCGCTGCTTGCAGTGATAACATCATAGCCTTCGCCGTTTAGAACTCTTGAAGCTATTTCGCGGATATCGCTATCATCATCTACTATTAGTATTTTGGCTTTATCAGTCATAACTAAACTCCACCCTCAACTTTCTAGAAAGCCTTCTTCAAATTCAGCTATATACTCTATCGTCATAGACTGGCCAAAGTTGAGGTGTTATCAAGCACCAGAAAATACTTTATCGCCAATAATCCAAACTGGTTACATACGTTTTTTGGTTTACAATAACAGGTCTGAAAGATTACTTAGAGAGTTATGAATGAATCGGCTCAAATAAAATATATTGCCCGTAACCGCAAGGCAAGGCATGATTACGAGATCAAGCAAACGCTGGAGGCCGGGATATCCCTGCTGGGCAGCGAAGTAAAGTCATTGCGCGAAGGGAAGATCAACATCTCCGACGCCTACGCTACCTTGGAGTCAGGTGAAGTTGTCCTAAAAAACCTCCACATACAACACTACAAGATGGCCAACGAGAACCATGATCCATATCGGAATCGCAGGCTGCTGCTTCACAAGAGTGAAATACGAAAGATCAAGGAAGCTATTGAACAAAAAGGCCTCACTCTTATCCCACTTTCAATATACCTGCGACGAAATCTTGTTAAAATAGAACTGGGGATTGCTCTCGGACGTAAGAAGTATGACAAACGTCAGGCCATTGCCAAAGCAGACGCTGACAGAAAGATGAAACGGGCCACCAACCGCAATTACTGAGATAGCACAGATGTTTAAGACTATTTTGACAACCCTGATTTTGATTGTAATAACATGTTCCTCTATTTCGGCGGCGGATACAGACGTGTTTATAAGTGGCGGCAAGGAGAAGGTCAGCCGGATAAGAATTGACCGAGTCGAATATATCTCTCTTTCGCAGTTAGTCGAGATCCTGGGTGGACGTCTGGATTGGGCCGTAGTCGGACACAAGGTATCTTACCTGACCTCCAACAATCGATTTGAGTTTCTCATTGATGCACCGTATTTCACGTTGAATGATTCAATTTACAATATGACCTTCCCGGCTCAGTACTTTGAAGGCGACTTGTATATCTATCCTGAGACGTTCTTTCCGTTTCTGGATCGGGTGTTGGCCCAGAAGATAACCTATAGTAGTTCGCAGAAATCTATTCGTATCGACTCGGAATACTTCAATGTCAGTGACCTGACGATCTCTGCCAAAGCCAACGGCCTGTTGATGGAAATATTCCTGACCGGCGAACTGGCCTATGAGATTTTTATCACTGAGGGCAACTGGATAAATGTCTCTATTCGGGACGGGAAAATAAATTCGTCAAAGATTCTCTCACGGCGCGATTCGCGTTACATGTATCGCTTGAAAACGCATCAGGCGGATGGTTCTGGGCAGATTTCTATGCGGATGAAGCGACCGGTGCAAAACTGGCACCATAAGCTGGCCCTTGACCCACCCCGGATTCAGATATCGATTGCGGACTCAGAGTTCAGTATCGACTCTGCGGAATCGAGCCTGGTGATCGGTCCGGATGACAAGATTGATGTAATCGTAATCGACGCCGGTCATGGCGGCCGTGACTACGGCGCCATCGGTCACGCCGGTACGAGAGAAAAAGATGTGGTGTTGTCAATTGCCAAAGAACTGGCCAAACTGATTCGCAAGGACAAACAGTTCAAAGTAATCATGACGCGGGACCGGGATAAAACCGTTACCCTTGAACAGCGAGCCGAGATCGCCAACGGTGCGGCTGCAGATTTGTTTATCTCAATCCACGCCAACTCCTCGGTGAAAAAAAGAGTCAGGGGCTGGAATGTATTTTTCCTGGCTGAAGCCAAGAACGACTCCGCCCGAGCCGTGGAACAACTTGAGAACTCCGCCTTTCTCAAAGAAGGACGTGAGGGTGCGGCCGAAGCCGACGAAGATTACTTTGAGGATCCTATCCTGGGCATCCTGAACGATATGCTGATGACCGAATTCCAAGCCGAGTCCCATGATTTTGCACTGATGTGTGATCGTGAAATGCGGCGTCATCTTGACATCCCCGCCCGCGGAGTCGACCAGGCCGGGTTTTATGTCTTGAACAAAGTGTTTACACCTTCGGTGCTGGTGGAGTCCGGGTTTATTTCCAACAAGATCGAGGAGAAGCTTCTTAAGAACCGTAAGTATCAAAAAAAAGTAGCGGAAGCGATCTACAAAGCAATCAAACGCTTTCGCGCCAAATACGAAAGCAGATAGCGCAACAATTTCATAAGCAAAGGCTGTTAATGTCAAACGAGGCACCGATAGGCATTTTTGATTCCGGCGTCGGCGGACTTACTGTCGCCCGTGAAATTTTCGAATTGCTCCCGAGTGAAAATGTAATCTACTTTGGCGATGTCGGACGAACTCCCTACGGTGGACGTTCCAAAGAGATTATCAAAGAGTTCACGCGGCAGGATATCGCTTTCCTGATGGAGCACAAAGTCAAATTCATCATCTGCGCCTGCAACTCGGCATCGTCGGTTGCTCTTATTGACCTGAAGTCGGACTACGAAGTAGAAATGATCGGCGTCATTGAGCCGGGGGCGAAAGCGGCGGTTGAGCGAACGAAGAACGGCCGTATTGGAATCATCGGCACCCATGCCACGGTCGGGTCGAACGCTTACGCCCGCTGCGTGCATGAACTCAATCCTGATCTAAAAGTCTTCTCGCTGGCCTGTCCCCTCTTTGTGCCGCTGGTCGAGGAAGGCTATGTTGACAAGGAAGCAACTTATCTAATTGCGCAGGATTATTTGCGGACCATGAAAGACGTTGAGATTGACACTCTCGTGCTCGGCTGTACTCATTATCCCCTGCTCAAAGACGTGCTGGCGGATATTATGGGAGATTCGGTGACATTGATAGACAGCGGTGAAGAAACGGCCCGTGAGGTGTATCGTCTTTTGTCCAAGTCGGAGTTAATTAACCCAGGGATGTCGCAGAGTCCGGTATTGGAGGGTGAGCATCAGTATTTTGTCAGCGATGTCCCGGATAAATTTGCCCAGGTTGCCACTCGCTTTTTGGGCCGGATGGTCGACCGCATCACCCGGGTGGATATAAGTAGGTATTAAAAAGGCACGACATTGAGCTATAAACAAAGTGTCACCGATCAACTTTGGGAATATGCGAAATCAAAGGGCACAGAATTCGCCTATTATTTGGACGGGGGAGGTCAGCCGGGAGGTGATCGACCACCTGTCTTTAACAAAAAATACCCATATCTTAATTTGATTGTACCTTCAAGTGTTGACAATCTCGAATCTCACAGGAAGGTCCTTCTCGGCAACATCAAAAAGCATCTGTGGTTGACAAGTATGAAGAGTAGCCAGGCCTTAGCCATTAGTGTTTTCGGGAATCTGAAGTCACAGGACCAAATCGGGATTCTCAATTCCGTCTTAAACAAGGCAGGAGAAAGTCCTTTCGCGGGAATCGACGATGGAGTCCGTCAATTGACGCTGGAATATGAAGTTGATAAAGCGGTTCTAAATGAAAGTGATCATGCCCCCACATCGGTGGATGCATTCATAACAGGCAAGCCATCGTTTTACATTGAATGTAAATTCACTGAAACTGAAATCGGTACGTGCAGTATGCCGATTTCAAAGACGGACAAGAAGACTAAGAAGAAAAATCCAGCTCAATGCGATGGGAATTACAATAAGTCAAACGGGAGCGTCCATCGCTGCCCATTGACTGAAAAGGGGATTCTGTACTGGGAGTTGATACCGAAGTACTTCCAATTGGAAAACGACGCTGATCTTGGACCGTGCCCGATCCGACATAATTACCAATTGGTTAGGAATTGTCTGGCGGCTGGCGAAACCGGCGGCCGCGTTGTTCTCGTCTATGACGACCGCAACCCCAGCTTTCAAGACGGAGGTAAGGGAATGCGGGCATTTCAGTCCTGCAAAGAACTGCTGAGAGAGCCAAGCATACTTCAGTCTGCTTCCTGGCAACAGATCAATGTTGCTCTCAAAAACTGCGAAGAAACCAGATGGCTCGCTGAAGCACTAACTCAAAAGTACAGATTCTGAGCTAGTCCATGCAATTAGTTCTCGCGACAAATAACAGAGATAAGATCAGGGAGATGAAGAATATCCTCGATGATCTTCCAGTCACGATCATGACCCGTGATGATTTCCTTGAGTTTCCTGATGTCGAAGAGACCGGCGACACTCTCGAAGAAAACGCCCGTCTCAAAGCAACAGCGATTGCCGAATTTTGCGGCTTGCCCGCGCTCGCCGATGACAGCGGACTCTGTGTCGATGCACTTAATGGCGCACCCGGTGTCTATTCATCACGCTACGCCGGTGAGGATGTAACGTACGAGGACAATAATCGCAAGCTGTTAAGCGATCTGGAAGGCGTCCCGAGAGAAAAGCGGACGGCCAAATTCCAATGCGTTATAACGATTGACTGGGATAATGGTGAGACAGATACGGTGATGGGTGAGGTCGACGGTTTGATTGCCGACGAGATTACGCCCGGTGGTGGATTCGGTTATGACCCTGTTTTTTTTCATCCGCCTTCTGGCAAGACTTTTTCAGAGATGACCCTTGATGAAAAGAACGCAATCTCGCATCGTGGTCTCGCCCTGCAAAAAGTCCGCGACGTTATCATCAACCGCTTGAACAATTCCCGTTCATAAATCTCTGTAAGCTTTTATGTTCAAGTCACACTGAGCTTAGTCGAAGTGTGATTTTGCTCGTCATAAGCCATGTCTCGACTAAGCTCGACATGACTTGAGGGGTGGGCGACTTCATTCGGGTAGGGTGGGTCCGTCCTCGGACCCGCCATTGACAGTATTACACTCTCTACAAGTACAAAGGCAGGTCTGAAGATTGAGGACAGACCTGCCCTACTCGGTCTCACAATTATACGCATAAAAAAAGGCGACCCGTAGGACCGCCTTGGTATGATCGAAAGAAACCTATCTACAGTTTAGCCGCGACGGCCTCGGCCATTTCAAGGGTCGTGTTACTGCCGCCCATGTCGTAGGTGCGGACCTTCCCTTCTTTTATAACCTCGGCGATGGCATTTTCTAAAGCAGTGGCCTTGCCACTTTCACCGAGCCATTCGAGCATCATCTTGGTCGTCAGCAGCATTGCCATCGGGTTGACCTTGTACTGACCCGCATACTTGGGCGCTGAACCGTGAGTCGGTTCGAACACGGCGTAGTTGTCGCCGATGTTCCCCGAAGCTGCAAAGCCGAGACCGCCGACCAACTGGGCACAGAGGTCGGAGACGATATCACCAAACATGTTCGTAGTGACCAGCACCGAATAATCGGACGGGTTTTTCACGAGCCACATGCACATAGCATCGATATTGGTTTCCCACAGTTCAATGCCGGGATAGTCTTTGGCAACTTCGCGGGCGGTTCGGACCATAAGGCCCGAAGTTTCGCGCACTACGTTCGGTTTTTCAACCACGGCGACAGATTTGCGTCCGGTCTTTTTGGCAAACTCAAATGCATCGGTAATAATATTGCGGCAGGCCTTGCGTGTATTTATCCGCAATGAGACAGCGATATCTTCGCCGGGAGTATTGTCGAAACGGGCCATCTTTTTGTGATTCTTGTTCAGCACCGCACGGACTTCATCCGGCAGCGGGTGAAATTCAATTCCAACATAGAGGTCTTCAGTGTTCTCGCGGAAGACCACGATATCGATTTCCTCTTTGTAATTCAACGGGTTGCCGGGGTACGCTTTGCAGGGACGAAGATTGGTACGCAGGTTAAATTCCTGCCGCAGACGCACGATAGGCGAAGCATACACATGCCCCTTGCCCTGGAGTTCCGGGATAAGTTCCGCCTCGGACTCCTCTTTCGGCAGTGATGTAATTGCGCCAAATAGCGCGCAATCAGTCTTCTTGAGCAGGTCCACAGTGCGGTCAGGAAACGGGTGTGCTTCTGTTTTCCAGAATTCCCAGCCGATGTCGCCGTGAATGTATTCGGCATCAAGATTGATCTTGTCCAGCACGATACGTGCGGCTTCCATAACGCCATTGCCAACGCCGTCACCGGGCATCCAGGCGATTTTATATTTCGGCATTTCTACTTTCTCCCCAAACGGGTCAAATTTTGAAGGTTAAACTAAAAAGGTGTGAAGTTCCAAGATTATGCGAATACGGAACAAAGCCGTAGTCGACTGTTACCGAGCGATGAATGAACGAAGCTCCCGCCGTAAAGTTCTTAGTGTCATAACCGAGCATATATCCGGCACGCAGATCAAACAGTCGATGAATATGCGCCTGAGCTCCGAGATGTGCATGAAATTTGTCATCGAGAATCACGATATCGGCAGCAGTTTCATATTTGTTGATCCGATACACTCCACCCGCGCGGTATGTGGTTGGCAGGTTGATATCACGTGAACCTACGTGGCCGGATTTTTCCAGTTGGAAACTCGATCCGAGATTGGTGATTGAAGCGCCGATCTCTTTGGATTCATCAATCTGGTACTGCATGCCCAGATCAACATTAAAGGCCGAGCCGCGCCAGGCCTCGATCTTCTCAAGAAACCAGCCCATTGCGATTCCGACCGATAATTTTGGACTCGCTTGATAAGCAAGGCCGGACTTGATGGAGATGTCGTGCGCTTCAAAAAGAGCATCGGGAACTGATGTTGGAGTGGTGCGTGCTTCGAGATCATCGACCCCGGCCACACGAATGCCTCCGTGCAAGTGCCAGTTTGGACTTAGCCCGGCGGCAAAAAAACCGGATTCAATCCTGATATTCTCCCAATAGCTGGTATGGCCAAAGGTAACGCTGAATTCTTCGATACCGGCTGCTGCGGCCGGGTTGTATGCGACTGCATCCGGCGTAGAATTTTGTGTAACGTAGGCGCCGCCAAATCCGGATGCACGTGCGCCATGTTCAACTTTCATCAGCGCGAGACCGTCAACCGCCTCGTTCTGTGCCACCGCACCGGTGGACAGAGTGGCTGACAGCAATAACAGGTATGTAATCTTGCGTATCATTAGAATAACAGGTCGAACGAGAAAATATGTTCGGACCCTTCTCCTACCTTATCAGTTGAGAAGCCGTAGTCGATGGCCAGCCCCTTGCCACCCATCTTGATCAAGTATCCGGTCCCAGCCGTAAAACTGCCATCCGATACTCCGGTTCTGATTGCAAACTCGGGATACACAAAATACTCGGTACCAGCGTGGAGCCTGAAACTCTGTTCACTGTTTTTCACCAGATCGGAGGCGAGTACCAGTTTGCGATTCATGAATCTTGCCGAACCTGACAAAGCAAATTCTAGTGGAATTTTATCATCCTGAATAACTCCGATATTACCGGCGATATCACCGGTATCCCAGCGGTAGGTGGAACTCAGGTTCTTAACGGTTAGTCCAAAACGTATATCCTGGACTGACATTGTTTCTCGTTTTTCGCGGTCAAACAGGTAACTTGCATACAGTACCACGCCGAGGTCGACTCCGACCGCAAAGGTGTTGAGCTCTCCCAGTTCAGAATGGAGATAGGACATCTTGGCCCCGGCCGATAGAATATTTTCAAATCGTTTGGCGAAGACGATCCCTATTGCATGGTTATTGGCGCTTATCTCGCTACCCAGCAGGTCACCGTCTTTGTTCCTCGCTGCCACCGCGCCCGATCCGGAAAAGAGCCAGTTAACTCCAATCACCGCTCCCTTTGCAGTCGGAAACAAAGCGGTGATGTAGCCAAGCGAGCGATCAAGTTGCATCACCCGATAGGAACTGGAGAAGATTGGGGCCGCCAACGAGGCTACCCCGGCTGGATTGTAGAGCGGACCGGCGCCGTCATCGGAGATTGATCGATAGGCTCCACCCAGGGCGGCCGGTCGGGCACCGACTGGAACTTGCATAAATGAACCGGCGTAACCGCCATCTCCCTCCTCGGCCATAACCGGACTAAACCATAGCACAGTAGATAAAGTCATAATGCTTATGATAAAACGCAACTTGTTACTCCTCATGGCATCACCGCCAATTTTCCCCACCGCTCTTCGCCGGTGGAATAGCTAACCTTGAAGTAGTAAACGCCGACTGCAACATCGTCCCCCTTACCGTTCTTGCCATCCCATACGGCTCGTCCCGTTCCACTGGTGGGATAAATTCCAGCCGCGTAGGGTTGGTTATCAATCACTCTTCGCACAAGATTCATAGCGAAGTCATAAATCTCCAAAGTTACGTCGGCATCCTTCTCAACATTGAAGTGGAAATCGAGCGCGTAGTCCGAAGTATGACTGTAAGGCACCGGGAAAGCATAGACCTGATCTGCGGGAGTATCGGTGTCAGTCACAAAAAATGTTTTGTCTACCAGAAGTGTCGTTAGATCGACTCTGACGACGCGGTCATCGGTTGCAACCCAAAGCCAGTTGCCTTCTACAGCAACACCATAAACAGCAACACCCGGCAGGATTTGTTCAACACCATTCTCATTTACAAAATCCAGCGTGTCCCAATTCATTCTCTCGCCGGTCGAGTTGTATATCAAACCGCCATTGGTGGCCGCAAAAACGGTGCTGTCGTGAAAGGCAAAGTTCCAGGCAAAACCGTCGTCATAAAAAAGTTCAAATGAACGCAACAGGATTACGTTACTATCCAAACCGTTGAGGTCATCGACCCAACCGAGTGTATCCAGAATACCGCGGCTGATTCCAAAACCGAGGGTATCGGCACCACGACCGGTCGGACGAGTGGAGATCCAGACTACGTCTGATCCCGATGGAAAATGCTGCAGCTCCATCGCCGGGACCCAGTTGGATGAAAAACCAACCGTACCGCGAATATTCAGATATGAATTGCTGACTGAGTATAAGAAAGATGAGTCCGGCTTGAAGGGATCAAGATTCGGTCTCAGAATATCGTATGATGCCCCGGCATCGGTTGAAAATGCAAATCCATTCTTAGTCCCGAAATAGATTATGGAATCCGATATCGCCACGGTTGTAACGGTATCGATGTGCAGAGAATCGGTCACATATCCAGGTAAGCTACTGAACACCGGGTAGTAGTCGTTGTCACCATCAAAAACGGTCGAGCTCGAGACGGTCTTGAAATTCCAGATACCTTTTCCACCCACCAGAAAAACCTCATTCTCTTTGATGCCAACATCATAGATTAGTGAATCGACAAGAAAGCGCTGCCAGAGGGCGGACGTGCCTATTGAGTCAAGATGATAACGACCAACGAACGGATGGCCCAACGGAGTATTTGGATGGTTGACCGTCCAGATAATATTCGAATCAATAATCGAACCGCTTGTGTCTAGAAACTGCTGTATTTCGACATCGATGATTTTTGATGAAGTTGAGTCGTCTTCGTTAAAGCTCTCAAAAGTAGTGGCAACAATGGCTCCCGCGGGATCAAAATTCAGAATCACAAGTCCGGTATCAGTTCCAATGAGCAAAGTGTCATCTAAGACGGCAAGCGCATGGCCGCCTTCGCCGAATATAGATGTGAACGAGGTACTGGTGTCTGATGTCACGAGAATTGAGTCCTCGCTGGCAGCATACAGACGACCTCCCGTTTCATTAAAGGCAAAATCTGTTATGGGTGAGCCACTCCAACTGATTGTATTAGAAGAGGAATCGCCGTTGTTGCCGGAGATTGACAGCGCCGCACTAACAGTGGATGTATCTGAGGTCGCGATAAAAAGGCTGTCTCCAAGTTTGTAAACGGCTGTTACTGAATTGTACGGAAACGAAGCAGGGTCGTCTGAGAAGCGGGAGAGATACGGTCCGCCATGCGGTCGATTGAAGTTACGATGATGCGCCAATCCACGTGTGAGGCCATTGTCACCGCCAATAAAGACATAGTTTGAATCAGTCCCTGCGCAGGATAGACAAAAGGCTATATCATTGATATATCGCGACTGTGGCTTCACATGCCGGTCGGCAAAAATCATCTTGTATAGTCCACCGGCGGTGCCGGTCCAGAGATAAATCGAATCATCCCAGGGCGTCAAGGGATCAAAGTGCGAAGTATCAATACTGCAGGAGAATTGCCGATTCGGAAATGAAATCTCAACGAGCCCGAGGTGGCCATCGTAGTAATTGGTGGAGTCAGCTACGCTGGCAAACATTCGCCGCCAGCTATTGCCACCGTCACGCGAGGCGAGCAATCCGCCAGCAAAGGCACTGGCTACCACCCAATCGGCATGACCGGAAATATCATACACAGTTCGTTCACCGCCTGTTGCGTATGGTATGTCGAAGGCTTCAAAATCAACCAGCGTCCAGTTATCACCGGTATCGTCGGTGAACTGAAGGCCGTCCGACAGACTTACACTCTCCCCCGCAATAATCCCGGTATGTCCGCTGGCAACCCATATCCGGCTGCCAACCGAGAACATGGCCGAGATATTGTTGCTCTCCAGACCGTTTTGACTATCGTATCGCAGCCAGGTAATTCCGTTGTCGGGCGTGAAGTTTACGCCCTCATCAGTAGCCAGCCAGATTGATCCCTGATGATTCAACAGATCGATGGAGACGTTACTGGTATAGACGGTATCGGGGGGAACTTCGGTCGCCTTGTTGTCGCCAAATACGACGGGCGCCAGAGAGAAGAGAAAAACCAAAAGAATTTTTCGGGTCACACAGTTCTCCAACAAAATAGCCGTACGTCCTTTTTGAAGCACGGCGGTTAGATTTCATCCGATTGCAACACTCCGCAGGCATCGGACTAAACAAACCGGATAATAGTCAAAAAAGAAGGCTCAGGCAAGCCAATTTGGCCGCCGATTTAAGCGTCGCGAAGCCAGTCTAAGATTTTGTACTACAGGAGGATAAAAGAGTTCCGGGGATTAGTCAATTAGCTGCTTTTCAAAGGTTATTGACTGCAATACCGAGTCGACATAGAAGTAATTCTCAAGTCTAAACGGGGCATAAATTATGCCAGCCGCGACGGGCACGAATTCCTCTTTCTCGACTTTTCCGCCGCCGAATTTTGTCAATCGTTCTCGGAAGGTGAGCAGGTTCATATACTTGACCCCTTCCCCCGGTGAGACTTCGATTGGGCTAAACCCTTTAGGGTTCCCCTCCAGTGGCTCAAACTCAAGCTTGGTCTGGGCAAATGACATTTTTCTCGCCAGACGAATGAGCGCGTCGTAGTTTGGCCCCCGAAAGGCCGGGACCACAATGCTGTCGGCGTTGTACATGCCGCCAAAAACGAAGCGGAGCTTTTTGACCTGTTCAGAAGCCAATTGGAATCTCCAAAACGGAAGTTGCTGGCAACCTGTCGGAAACTCACCCCGGCAGATCTGGATCGGTTCTAGCGGAAACTCAATTTGCTCAATCGCTTTGAGCTCGTGACAGTTGGTACAAATATAGATTGGAGACCTGGTGTCGGGCAGATCGGCGCCACAGGTAGTGCAGCGGTGAAGCTCAATACGAAGATCACCAAATTCAAGTTCTGTCTCCTGCAGGGAATCGTCAACTCCATCTATCGAAATATCATTGGCCTTGCCAGTGCGAATGGTCCGGATGGCTGCCGCGCCTCTTCCCTTTTCAAAAGAGACAGCCAAGTTAGCAGCGGCCTTCGATGAGAAATGAATCTGGTCGGAATCATCCGGCGCAGGGCTATCATTAATCGGGTCATAGCAGTGGAGAACACGCGAAGAGAGGCCATCGACAACAAACCTCAAATAGTCGGAGCCGGAAAAAGAATCTACCAAGTAATACGGGAAGTAAATAACCGAATAGTCAGGATACAACATATCTGTCCGGTTGCGACCAAAGGCGGGCGAATCAAAATCACCAAGACTCATAACAGCGTATACAATTCGATTCTTAATCTCCTCCCAGGACCGCTCGATCCCCATAGCACTGAACCCTTCCTGCTGGTTTTCGCGAGTAAACGGAAGAGCTTCGATAGTCTGGCTGCGCACACCCAGCGAATCGGGAACACCCGGCATTGACGCGCCAGAAGCAATAGTAACACTGTAGGGAGATATTCCAATTTCCGTTTTTTCGGACTGGCTGACTACTTCCGGACTGTCTTCTGACGCCACCTGCACAAGTCGCTCTTCGACCCTATTGCGCACTCTCAAAAGGAAGGCATCGATTTTCCAATATGGATAATAGATTTTCTTATACTGAAGCGAGGAACCGGTCAGGGGACGATCCAGTTCTTTGAGATGCCGATCAATCGAGAATCGTATTTCTCGCTTTTTGGATCGAGCCGGAATCAGCCAGGCCGGAGGCAGGTCTGGCATCTTGATGCGAATAACAGAGTCACAATAGTCGCAGGTAAGGACAAAAAAATCCGTATCAATAGTAAGACCTGCCCCACAGCCGGGACAGGTCACACTAACAAAAAAACCGCTCTTTTTATTTACTGTTGTCATCGTCCTTCCGGATCGATTTACCACAGTCACCACAGAATTTAGAGCCCAGGACTAAATCAGAATTGCAGTGAGGACAAGTGACTTTACTGTCGAGCTTAAAACCACAAGAGGAACAGAATTTGGCGTCGACGGCTAACTCTGTCTGGCATTCAGGGCAGGCATTCTGAGCCACCATCTGGTGTCCACAGCGGTAGCAGAACCGCGACTGCTCCGGAGTATCTGTATGACAGGCGGGACAGGTGACAGTCGGCAGCGATTCCCGCTTGAGTTCAGTTTGATCGGGTGAGAACACTTTCTGCATCATACCCGGCATCATGATTCCCACCCCGGCGGCCATGCCCAAACCGGCTCCGGCCTGTCCCGCTCCCGAAGAAGCGCCCATACCGCGGGCCATCTCAAATTTCATGAATTTGTCAACATCTCCAACCGCTTCCATGCCCGAGCGATGGTCAATCATTTTGGAAACTTCTTCCGGTGGCGTAATGGACGAGATAAAGAAGTCGACCAGTTCCATACCATATTTTGTAAACTCGTTGCTAACAACATCCTTAAAATCCTCGGCCAGTTCAGTGTATTGCGAAGGCAGATCAAGGATCGATTCCAGTTTTTCGCCCAGGAGATCGTTCATGCGGGCCACAATTACATCGCGAAGATAATCCTGAATGTCCCCGGTTGTATAACGCGACTGGCGACCAACGATGTTGTTCAGGAACAACGATGGGTTTACAATTCGGACCGTGTAGGCACCAAAACCACGCAACCGGATAAGACCCAGTTTTTCATCCTTGAAAGTAACCGGATGTTTTGTTCCCCACTTCAGGTTCGTGAACACTTTCTGATTGATAAAATAGACTTCGGACCGGAAAGGAGAATTGAATCCAAAAGGAAAAGCCAGTAGACGAGTCAGAATCGGCAGGTTCAATGTCGACAGGGTGTGTCGACCGGTGCTGAAAACATCGGCGGCATGGCCATTCTTAAAAAATATGGCCGTCTGGCTGTCGCGTACAATCAACTGCGCACCCATCTTAATGTCGGCGGAACCTTCCTGGGGAATGCGAAAGATCATCTCATCCCCTGAAGGGTTCATCCATTCCAGAATTTCGATTAAAATAGACATATTTCTCCCTGAGCTCTAAGTATAGAATTCGTTTCTTTTCCTCAATTTCGTCAAAAAACGCTTTTTCCTGAACCCCAAGAACTGTTTGTACGCTATAAGTATTAGATATAGCTAACCTGCCTGTTTATCTCGAACTTCAATATCGGGATAAATTATAGATTGACAC
>JAUXBO010000097.1 GCA_030619345.1 Candidatus Zixiibacteriota bacterium
ATTCTGAATCCGAGTATCTAATTTGATTGCCAGAGTCTCAGCCTCGGGTGTCACAAAGCCGATCATTCCTTCGAGAAATCCGGTCAGGTCGATACTCTCGGGCTTCTTGTTCGAGTCGTCCCGTGCCAGAGCCAGAAAGCGTGTGATGATGTCGTTTAAGCGGCGCATCTCACCCCGGATCTGTTGAATGAATTGTGTATACTCTTCTCTGTTCTCCTTCGGTAGAAACTCCCCGCCTAACCTTTGCACGGCTATAGAGATTGTGTTGAGCGGATTGCGAATCTCGTGGGCGATTCCGGCGGCCAGATCACCCAATTCGGACAGGCGCTCTTTGCGGGCGGCATCGCGCTCAAAACTTTTCAGGCGAGTGATATCGTAAAACATCGCCACCGTCCCGGTTTCGATTTCTCCGGGAAGGCTGACCGAAGAGGTTGAAATAAGCAGCCATTTACTCTGGCCGTTGAATTCTTCAGATAATTCTATTTCGCCGGAAGTGGCGTGGTTGGAAAGTAAATCGGAAATGCTTTTCCCAAATCCAAGTTCCGAAACCTGTTTACCCTCACAGTTGGGCACACCGAGAATACTCTGAAAAGCACGATTGGCCAGCACGAATCTCCCCTTGGCATCGATGACGGCCGCCCCTGTGCGCATCTCGTCAAAAATCTTGTCACTAATCGATTTGACATGAGCCAATTGATGCGAAATCTCTCGTCGCTTAGTGCGGCTGCCAAAATACAGTAACACTAAAACAACAAGTGAAAAGAGAACCGCCGAGAGAGTTATCATCTGAAGATCGTAACCGCGCGACACGTTGTAATACCGATCCAGAGACAGGCCAACCCGGAAGATTCCGAATTGATAGTCAGGAGTTGCAAACGGTCTGACCAGTTCCAGTACTTTTGTCTCGGGATATTCCAATATCCGACCAGTAATGCTATCTTCTTGCAAAGCGTCTCGCAAAAACATGTCGTCTGCTATTGCACTGAGATTGCTGATATTACGAGACGAAAAAACTACACCACTGTCGGTCTGGTAGATAATATAATCAACTCCCGATTCGCGGGACATATTCTGGACCAAGTGATCGATCCGGGTCTCTCTTAGCGCCTCAGTGAAGTAGTTGGCATCCGCCGACAGTACAATGACATGATTGAGATCATTGGTCAACTGCAAATAGTAGTGGACCGCTTCGCCGGGACTATCGCCCTGATCGTAAAGCACCACATAGTTGTTCTCAGGATTTGCCAACAATCCGTACATCTCCTCGAACACGAAGGGTGGAAGAGCAGTGCGAGGACCGCCGACGAAGGCATCTAGTACCAGTGTGGAATCGGATTTGAACAAATGTATGGAATACAGATTGTGATCCAAGCCGAATCTCATTAACTGGTTGTCGGTGAGCTGAAAGTCATCGGCAATGAGTTCCAGAGTCAGAGCATTGAATCTGCGGTGTACCAGGTAATCGAAAAAAGCCTCCGACTCAAGTGCGCTCTGCGCCGAGTTTGCCAGTGCCTGCGTGAAGGAAGCTCCCTGATCACGCAGTAGCGACAGACTGTCTGATCTACTCGAAGTTATACTCACCCAGGTTATGGCAAAAACCACCAGGGCCAGAGCAATCGCGACCGAAAGGATGAGTCTTTGACTGAGTCCTGAACTATTCCTGTTTGAGGCAGTCATATACTGAAAGCTATCGGCAGGATATGCAGGCGGCAACCTAAAAACTAACTGATAAGTTCGTGACCACGGGCCTGAACAAAACCTTCCGTTGCTCGATCCTCCTGATCCGGTTGATGAGTCGGGATTGTAAAGGCAAAGCAGGAATGCGGTTGTTTACTGTAGGAAATTTGGCCGCCGTGCGATTCAATTATCTCACTGCTGGAAATCAGGCCCAGGCCATGTCCTTTGCGCTTCGTGCTGAATCGCTTCTTAAATAGTTTTGGCAACTGTTGATCATCTACACCCGAGCCACTGTCGATGATCTCGATCCGCACCGAGGGCGTCGTGTCGGCCTCGTTTAAAGTACGGACTTTAATCCAGCGGTCACCTTCAACATCATCCAGGGCGTCGCTGGCATTATAGAGGAGGCTGATCAATACTTGTTGAATCTGAGCAGCATCAAAGTCAACGAGAGGGATTTCAGTCGACAGCTCCACTGAAATATTCGTACTTTCAAAGCGATTCTGAGGTTTCAAAAACGCAACAACATTTTCAACCGTTTGATTGATATCTCCCCGTGCTATCACTGTCTCCCCCTGATGCGGGTCCATCAATCCTGCGGAGAAGGCTGAAATTTTATCGAGTGTCTCTTTCATAATCTCCAGCTTTTTCTCTATCTTCTCATGGTTTCCTTTTTTTAGAAAAAGCGGGACCAGTTCGAGGTTACCCGAAAGAACAGCCAGATAATTATTTATGTCATGAGCTATATCGGCAGCCATCTTGCCCCGAGTGTAGTAACGATCGATCCGCATGATCATCTCCTGGAAATCTTTACTTTCGGAGATATCCCTGATCATATATAACCAGCCGTCTTTTCCCTTGTCGGTGCTAACGATTTCCGATTGAACAACTAAGACAGGAAATGGAGTGCCGTCTTTTCTGAGCGCCAAAAGCTCCCGGCGAAGCTCGTTTTGATCAACCGCATGTGCCGATCCGTTGGCTTCCACCGAACGAGTAAACAGCTCCTGTATCCGCCGACCCAGAACCTCACTTTCGCTGTATCCAAAATCTGATTCAGCCCTTATATTGAACAGGACTATTTTCCCCTCAGCATCAGTCGAGATTACGCCCGCCGGTGTGTTTTCAATGACCGTTTTAAGAAAACTTCTCGAACTATCCAGTTCTGCATTTGATGACCCCAATCTTCGGTTCGAAGCAGACAGACGGTTATGCGTCGCCTGAAGAGAACGTGACATGGCGTTGAAGGTCGAAGACAATTCATACAATTCCTCATCCCCTCCCGGTTCTACCATAAGGTAAACTTCGCCGTTAGCGGTTCTTTTAAAACCTTCGATGAGATCAGAAAGCGGTCTTCGAAACCGATTAGTGATCAGGCGGACGGTCAACAGGCTTATTAGAATAGAGACTAACACTATTAACAAAAGCGCATATTCCAGATGTGAACGGTTGGAAACAAGCAGACCATGCTCCCTTGACATGGTGACTATAAACCTGGCATTTTCATCAAGTTCAGTCACCATTCGCGTGCCCATCAATTCTGAATCGAGCCACCATTCATAGTTTCGATCCAAACTCGTTTTCTCAAGGTGTCCGTCCTCGGTTCCCAATCGTGGGGCATCGCTGCTCATTGACTCGCTGCCATCGCTTCGTTCAGATTGATAACTGAACACTAACATCGCTTCATTGTTATCGCGAGAGACAAATACATTCACACACATCACCGAACTGTCGACTTCAATCATTCGGGAGATATCAAACCTTGTGTCGGCGGAAAGTGAATCAGCAACAGGAAGTTCGCGATCAAGTCGAATCAATGATTCAAGGTTCTCTGACAATGAAATCTGACGATTCGATATCTCCGCGAGGTTGTTGTCAGTTTCGTTACCCGATGAATCAAAAATTATCAGTATCAAGGCCAGACTGACGAACGTAACCTGGATGATTATAAGATGACTGAGCCGAGCGAGAAACCCGGACCTAAACGAAAATTTCCCTACCCGAGACATAGAAATACTGTCCTAATTTTTGTTAACTTATGCTGAGATTATCGGACAGAGAGACAAAAGCTCGATTGGAATAGCAGATATGATAAAAAAAATGGGAGTGGTGGAGGGGGATGCCCGACTCTAACGTCAGGTGGCTGGAAAACCAGCGCACACCACTCCCAAATCTAGTACTCTATTCTACATTGCAGTAATCGGCTAAAACCTGAAGACCTTAATAATCAAGTAACATCGGAAAGGACTACCTACGGCCAGCTGCACTTAAATTATAACAATCCAGAGCCAAAGTTGCAAGAAAAATCGGTCCAAACCAACCATAACCACCAATTTCATTTTCTTCGGATCGACTGGCAATCAAAGAGTTAGGAAGAATAGTCGACGACAAACGCACCGTCTGCCGCCGACAGATGTAGTCCACTATATGTTGCCAAAAATGGAGTCTATACTCTGGCCGCAGCCTTGTCTTCGAGTCGCTCCATGCGTTTCTCAGAAGCAACCGCTGCCGTGGTACCGTCCCCAACGGCATTGGTAACCTGACGCACTAATTGTGATCTAACATCACCACAAGCATAAATACCTTCGATTGAGGTTTCCATATGATCATTGGTGATTATGAAACCGCCCTCGTCTTTCTTGACTTCATCTCTAAAGAAATTAGAATTCGGCTTGAATCCCAGGTATGGGAATATGGCACCAATCTCCAGCGTGGAGTTCTCCTGTGTCTTTACATTCTTCAGCGTCAGGTCGGTAACAAGCTTCTCGTTGCCATTTATGGACTCAACTACCGTGTCCCAGATGAATTCGATTTTCTTGTTTTCGAAAGCGCGCTTTTGAACAATCTTGGCCGCCCTTAGCTCATCCCGACGATGAATGACATATACTTTTGAAGCAAACTTGGTCAGATAGCCGGCTTCTTCAACAGCAGCGTCTCCACCACCGACGACAGCAATTACCTTTTCTTTGAAAAAAGCACCATCACAGATGGCGCAATATGAAACGCCTTTGCCACTGTACTTTTCTTCCCCCGAAATTCCCAGCTTTACCGGTGATCCACCGGTCGACACAATCGCCGCTTTGCCGCGGTAAATATTCCCCGATGCACATCGTGCCACACGATCATCGCCATCGCAATACAATTCTTCAACCTCTTCCATCTCAACTTCGAGTCCAAATTTTTTGGCGTGCTCGGTGAACTTTATAGCCAGATCAGCACCTTCAATATGTTCGAACCCAAGATAGTCTTCGACCTCACCGGTGAGAGCAATCTGTCCACCGGGGAGATACTTTTCCAAACAAACAACTTTTCTCTGGGCTCTTCCGACATAGAGTCCGGCACATAATCCTCCCGGACCTCCTCCCACGATTACAACATCGTAATTTCTCTCTTGGGCCATCTCAATTTCCCTTATCTTTTAAAACTCTTTTTTAGTCCGTCTTCGAATCCGACCGGGGCTATCCCGAACCGGGATTTCATAAACTCAATATCAGCAACACTTCCCTCCTCGAGCATTCTCAACTGGTCAACCGTCACCGGGGCCGGTTTCAAAAATAGCTCAAGGAACCAAGCTGTTATCTTCATCAACCAGATTGGAAGATACAAGTTCAATCTTCTTAGGCCAAATTGTCGTTTTATTAAGTAGATTATTTGTCGGTACTCAAGTCTTTGCGATCCGCCAATTTCGATAGTCTTGTTGATCGAATCGCTGTTGGTCAGTGATTCTCGCACCGAAGCAACCATATCCTCGATTTGCACCGGCTGCATGAGATATTTCCCTGAACCGATTATGGGTGATACCGGCGACCATCTTAGTATTTTCCTTTGAAGCGTCAAGAACCCGTCTCGTTCTCCATAAACAAGCGAGGGTCGAAAGATTGTGTATTCAAGACCGGAATTTTTCACCAGTTCCTCGGCAGCGTGCTTAGTTCTAAGATAGACAGTCGATCCGTACTTGTTCGCTCCTATCGCTGACATATAGATGATTCGCTTGACGCCCGCCTTCTGACACGCCTCCACGACGTTCTTAGTCCCCTGCACAACAGTCTTCTCAAAAGTCTTATTCCTGGTCTCGACAATTATTCCTACCAGATGGATCAGGACCTCTGCGTCCAAACACAGATCCAAAAGGGATTCGGTCTCCTCCAGACTTCCAGAAACTACTGTGGTCTTGCCTCCACTCTCCGCCGGTACAACTGACGAGTGAATTAGAAGCCTGAGAGCATGGTTTTCTTTCTTCAGATTCTCTACAAGATTCCGACCGATAAACCCGGTTGCCCCCGTAATCGCAATTCTCACCAATCAATGCCCTTCTGAGCAAGAATCCCAGCCTGAAATGGGTGCTTAACTTCCGTCATTTCTGTTACCAGATCCGCCCTTTCTATCAACCAGGAAGGGGCGTCTCGTCCGGTTACTACCAGATGATTACTTTTGGGGCAGGCATCCAGCAATGAGACCACATCCTCGTCGCAGATCAGACCAAGTTTCAAGGCAACACTTAATTCATCCAGAATCACCAGCGGGAATTCTCCACCGGAGATTATCTTCCTGGCCATCTCAATTCCCTCTTTCGCCGCAGCCTGATGCTGGTTAAATTCCTTTTTGTCATCGACTATTCCAACAAAGCCCTCGCCAACCGTGTGGAGTTCAACATTTGGAGCCAGCCTCTTAATCCCTTTCAGTTCGCCATATTTCCAACTTCCTTTTACAAACTGGATGATACAGACTCTCCAGTCATAGCCCACAGCCCTGACCACCATACCTAAAGCTGCCGTTGTTTTTCCCTTGCCATTGCCGGTATAAACGACCAGCAAACCCTTTGATTCTTGGTTTACCATATTTATCCTGTTTGGTCACCTATTACTATTCATTGTAATGAATAGACATACTATCATGAATGTCAATCGCTTATAACAAATAAACTTAGCCGATATTTCCGTTAGTTCAATTTGTGAAAAAAATAACCAAATATATTTGACATAGAAGTCTACTATCCGTATAATAAGTGGCGTTTGAATGCGCCTGACCGGATACAATTATCCGGGCTTGTGGGCGTTTTAGTTGAATAAATGAAAGAAGGTAGCATGCAGTTTACCAAAGCAGAAGAGTATGGAATGATGGGGGTACTCTATCTGGCCGAGAAAGACAGAAATTCCGTCACTCCGTTGTCCGAGATCTCGGAAGCAAAAAATATCCCGGAGAAGTTTTTGGCAAAGATTTTTCAGTCTCTTTCTCGAACCGGTATCGTTCGTTCACACCGTGGAGTGCGTGGCGGTTTTACGTTAAGTCGAAATCCCGGTGAAATACCGGTCAAAGAAGTTTTGGAAGCTATCCAGGGACCCTATCACTTGATGAAATGCATCAAGGATGAAGGGATCTGCGATGAAAGTGAATTCTGCGCTCTGCGTGAACTTCTGATCATCGCTGAGAACCGGTTGTTGGAAGTGTTTGAGACTCACACACTCCTCGATCTGGTCAAGTGGCAAAATGCCAGAACAGTGCTTTCCAGGTAGCCAATAACACCGACCACATTTATATTAAATCTGGTTTACAGTAAGCCATTTACCGTATATCTTGGCCGAAAACTGGAATTTGTTTTGACTGGAGTGGTATCTCAATGGCCGTGATGTGCGATAGCTGGATTATTAAAATGGCTCGCGAGAAGAAAATGATCGACCCGTTTTCTCAAAAGCAGATACGCTCGGGAATCAGTTTCGGAGTTTCATCCTACGGTTACGACATAAGTCTCTCCGACAAATTCCGTGTTCTCAATCTGGATGGTCTCTCGGAAATTGACCCCAAAAAAGATAACAGCCAGCATTTTTCTGAACTGCAGGCTGAGTCAATCGCCATTCCCCCGCGTTCCTTCATACTTGCCCAATCACGCGAGTACTTCAAAATACCCCGCGAAGTCGTCACCATCTGTTTTGGTAAATCCACCTATGCCAGAAGTGGCGTCATCGTGAACGTTACCCCGTTTGAACCAGAATGGGAAGGCTACGCCACTATCTCTATCTCAAACACTTCCCCGCTCCCGGCCAGGATTTACGCTCACGAGGGTATAGCCCAATTGCTGTTTATTAAGGCCGATGAAGTCTGTCACACATCGTATCGCGACAAGAAGGGAAAGTACCAGGGGCAAAAAGAAATTACTCACTCAAAACCGGATTAACCTACCGATAATTTCACATATTAGTAAATAACTTGAGGAGAAGATACCAGATGCTTAACGAGACTATAAAAGAAAAAGAAGTCACCAGCGGTGGCAAACAGACAGGCAAGACCAAACGACGCATGGTCACCATCGACGGCAACACAGCCGCCGCTTATGTGTCTCACGCAACCAATGAAGTTATTGCCATTTATCCAATAACACCCTCCTCGGACATGGGTGAAATGGCCGACGCCAAGTCCGCCGCTAATGTACCAAATATATGGGGAACACTGCCTTCGGTAACAGAAATGCAGTCTGAAGGCGGTGCCGCCGG
>JAUXBO010000238.1 GCA_030619345.1 Candidatus Zixiibacteriota bacterium
GGAGAGACAATAAAGTCATACTCCATCTGTTTGCCGTTACCGTAATACTTTAGATCAATACCGTCATAGATTCCTTCATACATTACAGCAGAGTAATTGGGGACATCGGTATGCCATTCATTGGGGTCATTACCGATGAAGTAATTGCATTTATACTCCATCATATCTACACCAGTCATTTGCGGATTTGGATTGGCTCCCACAAAGTTGGCTTTGATCATCATGGTCTCAACAGAGTCCGGATTATGGTCCATATCCGGGGCAGACGGGGACGTCTGCCGCCCACTGGGATGAATGGCAGGATCGCGGGGATCCTGCCCTACGGGGACAGTTTCGATTGTGCGGGTAAACTGGTAGTAGGCGCCATCGGGGGCAAACCACATCGTAGCCCCACCGGCATTGGCCCGGAACTGAACCTTTTCATCCCATTGTCCCTGATTCTCAGTAAAAGCCAGCGGCATGGCTGTGAGGGATGTCGTTACGCCGAGTCTCTGATTCTCGTTCGAAGAATAATCCGAAGCAGAAACTGCGGACCCAAACGAAATCACAAGTACGGTGCAGAAGACAAAAAGTGAGCGAATCATAGGACCTCCCCTATATGATATAATTTAGTTATATGAAAATGTACAAAACGAGGACCGTTTTGTCAATGGCGGCAAGGAGTTACCTGATCGGTGGCCTATCCGTTACAGAACCACACCGCCGCGAAGCATGACATAAGGATTTGAGCTAACGTCATAGAGTGATCCGCTTCCGGTCGGAAGCATCCCGACCGAGAATTCAACCAGGTATGAGTATTTGGGGTGGGACAAAAAAACCATTTCGACAAATGCCCGGGCCGTCATCAGGTTGACTTTCTCGATAAATCCAACCTTCGAAATATATCCATACCCGAGCGCAAATCCGGGACGGTAAGCAAGCCGCTTGTGCCGGATGAAAATCGTCGTTTTGTAACCGAGGTTGATATCGAGCAACTTCTCCCTGTCATTCATCAACTGAACATCATGCAGTTCGACAGCCACCGAAATGAAATTCCCACGTCCAAGTCGAACATCAAAAAAAGGACCGCCATTGAAACCGGCTTTCCAGGTATACTCGGCCTCGAGAAAGTCCGCATGCCGACTCTTGATATACATTGTAGTTGAGTGAAAGACACCAAGTTTGAGACCCACTCCGCCTTTATCAAGACGGCGATCAAGATTCGGAACTGCCGACACAGTGCCGGCTATAAGCAATAAGAATATACAGATCGTTAGAACAGATTCTCTCTTTGGCATTGACTCGACCTTCAAGGAGTGCTAATTCTAATGTCATACTAAAGACGTATCAAAGCTCCAAGTCAACTAAGGAAATATATATATTTCCTCCAGTCGAGATCAGCGGTCCAACGAATCTTTTCTGCCGAATTGACGTTTGGCCATCTGCTCTTTATACTGAAGATATGACAGATTCAGTAACCGAGCGGCGCGACCGCCATGAGCGGTGCGATCGGTCCGGTCGTGCTCGCTACCCATCACGAGTCACTTTACCGGACTGCCCCGATCCAAAACCAGCTTTGCTTGACTACTTGGATACAAGGTTTCCAAATGTTGGTCGTGAAAAATGGCGTTCAAGATTATTGCAAAACCTGGTGTCCGAAAGTAACGGCCAAGCTGTCAATTTGGAGACCGTCTATCGGCCGGGGATGGAGTTGCTCTATTATCGCGAGGTGACGTCTGAAGAGAAGATTCCCTTTCGGGAGAAGATCATCTTTGAAAACCAACATATTTTGGTGGCCTGCAAGCCGCACTTTTTGCCGGTGACGCCGGGAGGTAAGTATGTCAACGAATGCCTCCTCTACCGACTGAGGGCCGCTACCGGCAATGATGAGCTGATGCCGCTTCATCGACTGGACCGTGTTACCGCCGGGCTGGTTCTATTCTCGGTCAACCCTGAAACGCGATCGCTCTACGCCGATCTGTTCAACAGTCGGTCTATTTTCAAGGAATACGAGGCCATCGGCCACCTGCCGTCCGGTACAGATCGGACCGACTGGCTGGTCGAGAGTCGCATAAAGCCTGATAAGCAATCACCGGTCATGGTCAATGTTGCCGGTGCCATCAACGCCCGGACCAGAATCCGCCTGATTGAGACCAGGGGTGACCTGGCCCGATTTGAGCTGGAACCTCTAACCGGCAAAACACACCAACTGCGGTTGCACATGGCCTCTATTGGCTCACAGATTGTCAATGATCGGATGTATCCGGTGCTACTGAAAGAGAGTCCGGTTAATTACGCCCACCCCCTGAAACTGCTGGCCAAATCTCTGTCGTTTGAAGACCCCATTAACGGCAAGAGGCTCCTGTTCAATTCCGAGCGTTCGCTCACATTTGAAGAATAGTCTTAACTGTCACTGAATTCTAACCCTCAAAATATGATTCCCCGCCCCTTCTTTTTTTACTATATTGATCGCCTATGAGTTATCTGGTACTGGCGCGAAAATATCGCCCACACACATTCGAAGACGTTGTTGCCCAAGAACATATAACGAAAACCCTGGCTAACAGCATCGCCCATGATCGGCTTGGCTCCGGATACCTGTTTTGCGGTCCACGCGGAACGGGGAAAACTACCACAGCCCGGATTCTGGCCAAAGCGATAAATTGTGAAAAAGGGCCTTCACCGATTCCGTGCGGTGAATGCTCCAGTTGTCAGGAAATCACGGCCGGCTCTTCGCTGGATGTGCTTGAGATTGATGCCGCCTCAAATACGGGTGTTGACGATATCCGTGCCCTGCGCGAAAACGTGCGCTATATGCCCACCAAAGGACTCAAACGAGTTTACATCATTGATGAAGTTCACCGGCTTTCCGGAGCCGCCTTCGACGCCCTACTAAAAACTCTCGAAGAACCTCCGCCTCACGTCATGTTCATTTTTGCTACGACCGAACCGGGGAAAGTGCCGGAGACGATTCTATCCCGTACTCAGCGGTATGATTTCAAGCGTGTTTCGATTGATGATCTGGCCGGTCACCTGAAAAAACTATGTGATGCAGAGAGTATTGAGGCCGAACCGGAAGCGCTCAAGCTGCTGGCCCGCAAGGCTGATGGATCCGTACGCGACTCACTCTCGCTACTGGACCAGATTGCCGCTTTCGCCGGTAACAAAATCAGTGCGCAAGATGTGATCGAAGGCCTCGGGCTGGTGGACAGAAAATTCCTGTTTGACTTTGTCGATACCATAGCGGCCAAAGACGCTGGCAAAATTCTTGCAATGATAAAGAGCCTGCTGGAGTCCGGAACTGACATTCGGGATTTTGTCGGCGAACTGCTGGAACATTTACGCGTGTTGATGATAATGGCAGCCGCGCCCAATGCCGGTGATCTGCTGGCCCTTTCATCGACCGAAACCGAATCGTATCAAAAACAGGCCAATGATTTTGCGGTCGGGGATATAGTCCGCTTGATGAAAATGAGTGATCTGTTAAGCAGAGACCTGCGCACCGGACTCAACGAACGCTTACTACTGGAGATGACCGCTGTCAAAATGACACAGTTGGAATCAACGGTTGTGCTAAGTGAGTTACTGCAGAAGATTAATGGTCAGACTGCGAATTTGGGAGAAGACCTGTTTGGCGGCGTAAAAAAAAAGAGTAGCTCCCAATCAAGTGATACATCTCAGCGAGATACGTCTCAGCGAGATACATCTCCGGGAGACACATCTCGCCGAGACAAACTAATGCTGACCCGATCCTCAGAATCATTGCCTCCCCCTCCGCCATCTCCCTCGTTCTCTTCGCGATCAATAAATCTGCCGATTGTCCGAGAAGGCTGGGAACAGTTCCTGATTCTGTTACGCCAACGATCTCCAATGTTATCCGCCCAGTTGGCCATGGCCCGCATTCACGAAGTTCGGGACAATACAATTTCCCTGGTTTTTGGAGCCGCCGGTGAAATGGCTAAACAACTTGTAGAAAAAAAAGATAATCTGGGGACGATTACCGAAGCTTTGCGAGAACACTTCCATGCTTCGGTCAACGTACAAATCGATCTCGATATGAATGATCACGAAAAGCCTGCTTTAGCCGGTAAGTCGGAACAAGAAGCTAAGATTGATGTAAAAAGCCTGATCGACCGGTCAGAACGAATTAAGAATATAATCGAACGATTCGACGGCGAAGTGATCGGTGTCAAAAAAGTAGAATAATGTCAAGGCCACCATATAAGGAGTGCGCATAATGAAAGATAATATGGGCAACATGATGAAGCAGGTTCAAAAGATGCAGGAAAAAATGGCCCAGCTTCAGGAAGAA
>JAUXBO010000146.1 GCA_030619345.1 Candidatus Zixiibacteriota bacterium
CCTGGATTGCCTTTGGCGGTGAGGAGAGCAAAGGTCTCAGCTTCAAGGTTGAGACCTTACTTTTTTTCGGATATAGAAGTAGGGTGGATCTGTCTTCAGACCCGCCATTATAAGAATAAAGGCAAGTCTGAAGAGTGAAGACAGACCTGCTCTACGAGGACTTTTTTGTGGGCGCTACCGATTTATGAAACTGCCAATTGCTCTTGCTTTTGTCTGGCCGTCTTGGGACAGTTCTGCTTCCACGAGTTGTAGGGACGCTTTCGACTTGGTAATGCGAGCCATCAAATGGACGGTATTGTCGATAAATACCGGGTGTAAATATCGGACCTCCAGTCGTGCGGTCAGAGCTTTCACACCTGCCGCAAACAGGCAATTGGTCATAATCCCATCAAGAAGAAGTGAGACTATTCCTCCGTGCAGTAAGCCGGGATAGCTCTGCAGGAGACAGTCGGGATCGATTTTGCATTCAACTATTCCGTCGCCTTTTAATTCTACGTTTAGCCTCAGACCGAGGCTGTCAGTCTCACTTCAGAGCAGGCAGTCAGGATGCTCCCGTTCGCGAATCAGATTGAGGGGTTCATCAGTCAACACTATTCTCCTGTCAATAATTTTGGCTCTCATCGTTCATGGCACGTTTGTACACATCGCCCAACCAACCCAATCTCACCGAGCGTCGACGTGACAATTCAGGGATATACGGCGTGATGTCAAGCAAAGGTGTTCCGTCAATCATATCAATCCCCTGTACGTGCAGAGTCGCCTCTTTTATAAAATCAAGATTGACAATTGAAAGGCCGATTGGGTTGGGTCTGTCCGGGGCTCTGGTGGCAAAAACACCGCGAGGTTTCTCGTCGATTGATGGGATGGTCTTGAGATGGTACGAAAGTGACTGGTGGTGATGGACCAGCAGTATGATGTGTGAGAAGCCCTGTAAATCACTCAATCCTTCAACATATTCGGGGAACAATTCAATTGTACCGCTGGCCTTGGATAATAGATGTGATTTCCGTGGGACATCCTCTATATGCAAATATGGAGAATGAACAACACCAATCGATCGATATACTATTGGTAAAGTCTGCATATTAGTTTTACTCCATTACTGGTTATATTGATGGGCAACTTAGACACAGTATAGTTACTAGCATCATCTACCGCCATCTTTGTCCATATTATTCTTAAGGTTTATGGTAATAGCCGAATTATTCAGAATTGCTTCGAGTAATTGACTCCGCCCCTGATAGAGTAATCGCTGAATCGTTCCCCGGGAAATCCCCATCTTCGTACCGGCTGCTTCTTGATCAATTTGCTCCAGGTCGCACAAGCGCATAGCCTCGAATTGATCCAGGGACAAATCAACGTTCCCGATATCTTTCATGGGAACGCCCTGGGGTTTGTACACTCGGTCGGCTTGGTATCTGCGGCAGAATCTTTTTTTTCTGGGTCGAGGCAATTTCGGTTTTCCTTCATATTATGTGCATATGCACATAATGAATATCGGCCAGCTGCTCTAATATGTCAAGACGAATATACTCTTTTTTTGCCTAATGTGGAAAATGAGTCAGGGATTGTGGTTCGTCGACCAACGAGGCCTTGGTATTAGACTTCAAGCACTCAAGGATGGGAGTGGCGCACGGGGAAGTTGTCGGAACTGAGTAAACTGTTCTGACCTACTCGATTAGGAGTAGCAATCACCCTTCGACAGGCTCAGGGTGACTTTGGATGCGAATTGTTGCCTCTGCTAAAGGACAATGATCTTTCCGTTACACCCGCACTAATGCTATATCTTTGTCGTCGGCGGGGGGGACGTCATAGGTAGGGTTGGTGTCGTCGCTGGTCAAAGTGACTTTCACGCTCGGCTTTTTCTTGTCGGCGGAATAACGGGCAGTGATCATGGCTGCTTTCTTGATGTTATCTTCGGAAGTGTCACCAATCAGGAGTGTTGTCGGTGAACCAATTTCGACTGCCTCAAGAACAAAATGATGCGGCCTCCGGTAAACCATAATCTGGAGATTATCAGGTTCATTGCGGCCTACAATGACTTTTGTATTCTTATCCAGACGGAAATGTCGTCCGACCCGCAGCAGGTTTAGATCATCGAATCCTATATGTTCCGTATGGGCGAGCAGATCACGCAGTCGTTTAGAATAGTTTTCGTCCGTGAGCAGGCAGCCCGAAGCAGGGGCGGGGTAGTCCTGAAGTCCAAATTCCTCGGCCAGTTCAATCTGACGCTTTCTACTGCGACCGGAGATGTCTTCAAGTTGATCACGATCCAAAAGGCCGCTTAATTCCGGATCGGTCGGTTTCAACAGTTTGGCTGAAAGCGGTCGTACTAACTTGCCACTCAGCCCGGTCTCTCTCTCGGTCAGGTTTAGTCTGTCCTTGACCTGTGACATCGGTCGCTGTCCGAGTACTTCACCGGTGAAGATGAAATCGGCGTTGAGCATTTCCATCAACTCTTTGCCTTCATTGAGCATCAGGATTCGGCAATCCGTGCAGGGGTTCATGTTTTTGCCGCGCCCGTGTTTTGGGTTTTTGACTATGTCCACGAATTTCTGCCCGAGGTGCATCAGCTTGACATTGAAGCCGTATTTCTCGGCGACCGGATATGGATTGGAGCCGCAGGAGGAACAGTCGCCAAGGTCGCATCCAAAGTGGGTCATAAATGTCAGCGCGGTTACTTCGATATTCTGCCTGAGTACAAGCAGAACTGCCAGGGTGGAGTCGAGTCCACCCGAGAAGAGCGCTATAGCGTGTCCGCGTTTCTTTTCGTTGTTTTTGTCCAACCTGTCTCCTCAAAAGGGCGTAATCTTCACATAATATAGAACGGCTTTGCTACCGGATTGTTTGTGTCGAATAGCTAATTTTTACTGATTTGTCAAGCAAGCGTTTTGCCTTGACGGAAGATATAAACAGGGCTACTATTGACTCGAACTTAGAAAGGACGGAGTGCTATCTTAAGCCTGATTAACAGATTGCTGAAACATTTCGTCTACCAGTGCCAGGAATTGTTCTTTTTCTCGCTACGGATGACAGCTGGAATATTCTCACGGCGATTGTATCTTCACGAGACTATGGAGCAGATGTATCTTATTGGAATCGGATCGATGTTCCTGATTGTCCTGACCGGTATTTTTGCCGGGCAGGGGTTCGCGTTGGCGTTCTCAGTCGAACTGGCTGATTTTGGCGCCAAGAATTACCTGGGACGTATTATGTCGATTTCAATTGTCCGCGAGCTGGGACCGGTCCTGACCGGTCTGATGATAGCGGCACGGGTGGCTTCGGGGATCACGGCAGAAATCGGTGCCATGAAGTCCTCCAACCAGATAGATGCTATGACCGCTTTTGGGATTGACCCGATGAGCAAGATTGCCGTTCCGAGATTAATAGCACTGATCGTAATGGTTCCGGTTCTTACCGTATTCTGCGATGCTATCGCGCTGGCCGGTGGATGGGTGATATCGATATTTATTGCCCATGTCAGCAGTACAATGTATTGGGCGGCTGTTAAGGAGAGGCTGGTTTTTGGAAATCTGTTGATCGGTCTTTTAAAGCCGGTGGTTTTCTCCTTTGTGATCGCCTATATCGCATGCTACAAAGGATTCACCGCTGAAGGCGGCACCAAGGGAGTCGGCAAGGCAACGACCGAATCAGTGGTGCTGACATCGATAACAATTCTGATAGTAAATTTCTTTATCACTAAAGTCGTCTTCTCTTATCTCAAGGGATACTTATGATAAAGTTACGAAATGTAAGTTTCTCGTATGGGGAAAATGAGGTTCTCAAGAATGTTTCGTTCGAAACCGGAGACGGTAAGTCATTGGTGATCATGGGACCTTCGGGATCTGGTAAATCGACGATTCTGCGACTGCTTCTGGGGCTTGAGAGCCCGCACGAGGGCGAAGTGCTGATTAACGGAGACAATATCTGCACCATGTCCGAAGCGCAAAAAAGGGAGACTCGTAAAAAAATGGGGATGGTTTTTCAAGATGGGGCTCTGTTCGATTCGCTGACGGTAGGTGAGAATGTCGGGTATTATCTTATTGAGCATACCAAGATGAAGTTTGATCTGATCGGCGAAAAAGTTGAAGAGATGCTTGGATTTGTTGGACTCGGTGGTGATAACGTTATTGATAAATTGCCCGAACAACTCTCCGGGGGGATGCAGCGACGGGTGGCGATTGCTCGTGCCCTACTATCGACCGATCCCAAATTGATGTTGTTTGATGAACCTACGACCGGACTTGATCCCTTTGCTACCCGCAACGTTTTGAATCTGATCAGAAAGGTCAATAGTGAGAAGGGGATCGCGACAATTGTAGTCACGCACCAGATTGCCGACGCCATCGAGATTGCGGACAAGTACGTTATTTTGCATGAAGGACAGGTAGCGTTTGACGGCGGGCTTGATGAACTGCGTGACTGCAGCGATGAAAGACTAAAGAATTTCCTGGAGCCATTTCGGGAGTCCTTCCGACTGGTACTGGGGAAGAATTTTGTGGATTGTTAGTAGTCCTATGGGATATGATACAGATAGTCACATAATGAATAATTATGGAAATTGAAATATGCAGAGAACTACAAAAGTAAAATGGGGTAGTCTAAAGGTTGGTGTCGTCATCGCTGCGGGGATAGCGATTATGTTCTGGGCTTCGCTTTCTGGCGGAGGAACATCGATCTTTGACTCCAAAGGGAAATTCACCTGTTATTTTGCCAACGTAAATGGCCTCGTGTCGGGCGCTCCGGTATGGTTGTCGGGAGTCGAAGTTGGCAATGTCAAGTCGATCAATTTTGTGGCGCTGGACACGCTCAGGCAGGTGGAAATAGTCTGTCGTGTGAAACGGGACGTATGGATGTACCTCACGGACGATGCCAGAGTACAGATGGGGACTATCGGATTTCTTGGGGACAAGTACGTGGAGATTCTCCCCGGAACCGTCGGCAGACCTACTATTGAAGAATATGAAGTTATTCTCACCCGCGATGCCGGATCGGCTGAGGCGATGTTCAAAGAAGGGGAAAAGACTCTGGCCAAGGCTGGTAATATTGCTAAGAATGTCGACCAGTTGTTGGAAGGAATCAACAAAGGAGAGGGGACGCTGGGGCAACTTGCAACCAACGATACACTATACCACGATTTGACCGATCTTCTGTCAAAGCTTACGCAATTAACAGTAACACTACAGAAGAACCAGGAGCGGATCGTGCAATCACTGGAGTCTACAGCGAATTCAGTCTCATCGCTGACTGATAAAGTCGATGAAAATAAAGGTACGATAGGCCGCCTGGTCAATGACCCCAAATTATATGACAATCTCCAATCATCCTCGGCGCGGCTGGACAGCATCATGCAAGTGATCAATGCTGCCGAAGGGAGCTTGGGTCTCTTTGTCAGCGACACGGCCTTTTATAGTGAGACGGTCAATCTTCTGGAACGGGTTAACAATCTCATTACCGATATCCAGAACGACCCCCGGAAGTATTTTAAGTTTAGTGTGTTTTAGAGGGGGAGTTTCGCTCTGCTCAGCATGACTCGTATGGTCTGCCTGATAGGCTTGGTCCCAGATATTGTGCCCCGTGAATCTTCAGATTCGCGGGGTTTTGTCATTCAGGTGGCAGGCCTGAAGATTCAATCGACACAACACTCACTTTTCTGATCCGGTCAACTCAACTTTCAATTTCTTATCACCGCTGACCAATAATAGCTTCTTTTCCCGGGGCCATTTCTTGATCTGTCGTTCTGTTTTCAAAGCATCATTGTAGTTCTGAAAGGTTTGGCTGTAGATAAGTTCAACCGGAAGTCGTGAACGTGTGTAGCGGCTGGCCGTGCCGTCGTTGTGTTTGGTAACTCGTTGCTCTAAGTCGACGGTGGCGCCGGTGTAGAGAGAACCATCGGAGCAGCGGAGTATGTAGACGCAGCCTGGTTTCATGTGTCGAAGTTTTTTAGACAAATCACCCTTCGACAGGCTCAGGGTGACGTAGTACATGCATGGCAGAATCCCTTTGACTCCGCTCAGGGTGACGTAGGTCCGTGCGGTCGTTCTGAAGTTGGTCGAGTATCTGCTCGAGAGTCATGGCTGTTTAGACCAGGGTAGTAAGGCGGCGTCTGCAAATGTCGCAGAAGCGATTACTTTTCGTATCAATGTCCAGCATTACCTGGCTGTAGTAATTTACACACTTCGGGTTGCGACATTCCGATAATTCAAATATATGGGCTAGTTGGTGAACGGCCTCTTTGTACAGTCGCGGATAAATCTTGGCATCATCCTCGGGAAGTCCGTAAAATTCCTGACGAATCTGAAAAAGAGAAACAACAGCCGTTCCAGCTAACGAATCGGAGTTGCCAAGGACAAAGATCTCGTCGGGGAGATATAGATCCTCTTCGCATATCCCCAGAACTTTCTCGCGGCTGTTGGCTTTAGTACGCTCCAGCTTTGCGAGCAAGACCGACGTATAGTATTGATTCCGGATC
>JAUXBO010000189.1 GCA_030619345.1 Candidatus Zixiibacteriota bacterium
GCAATAGTCTCAAATACAACCCCCACCTCCGCGGTTTTGAGCAGGATGGAGCTTCGATCATACGGGATTTGTGATTCATTGAGACCGATATCGGCATCATCGAGAAATTTCACCTCAATGTGGCCTCTATCGTAACCCAGGGCGACAATACTCTTGTCCGGTTTAATCGCTAGTTCCCGCGGCGTCGGTGCTGCCGAGAGGCTCACCGCAACAAACAGGACTGCACACAGAAAGAACACACCAAATAGCTTTCTGAATTTCATGATATACCTCTATTTATAATAAGAAAGTAATACTGATTGCCTTAATATACTGTTGGATCCAAATCATACAATACTATTTTGGGATCGAAATGTACCGATTTTCATCGCCTTAATATCGCGAATTCCATTAGGGTCGGATGCAGGCAGTCTTGAATTAGCGCATCTTCGGCCCGAATTCAGCTTCCCGAAAATCATTCGATTTGTAATAGTCTCCGGCCGGTCGTGATAAACAGCGCCTCCAGTAGTCCGAATTCAATTGGAGGAATTCTTCGCTCAGTCTATGGTAGTGACTACCCCAGTATCTTTTGTCGTTTTTCATACCCAATTCCCGGAAACCGAAATCAACACTCTTGTGATAAGTTTTTGGGCTCGACCTCAACAGGTCAGCAAAGGTCTGGCCAGCTATCTGATTTTGCCCGAATCTAAAGAGTAAATCAACCTTAACAGTTGCACGACTTACTAATATCTGCCGTCCTTTTGAGTTATGGGTGCTGTCAGTCAGAGAATCTGTAGATAAGTCGGAGTGGATGATCTTACTTGCCCGACTATTTGAGTCTGTTTCATCACCATTGACTGTGCCGCTTTCGACGGCTTGAATTGGCAAATAGACCATGTAGAGAAGCAGGACAAAGAGTGCAGTACAACAAACGAATCTTAGATTCTTCATTCTATCACTCAACAAATGAGTAAAGTTCTATAGTTTAAAATACACCCTTGCTAAAGTTGTGTCAACAAATCATACCGAGCGGGCAGTTCCTGCCTTATTTTTACACCAGAAGATAATTGCCAATCGTGTCTTGATTAACTAAATTGGAAATCAAGGCATTTTGGGGATTATTATAATCGAACTTGGATAGCATTCAATGGACCCACGCTTAGTACGCATTTTCTTATCCACATTGCTTCTATTAGCTTCACTCTGCTCCTGTTCTAATAAAGAAGCCAATACCGGCCTCGGCTCTCAAGATGTATTACTGCAAGTCGAATCAACCATTCCCGAAGCAGAGGCCACGGACGTACCAGTTGATATCGTAATCTCTGTCTTCATGTCCATTCCCTTGACTTTGAGTCTGGATCCCGAAAACCCGATTCTAATATTTGACTTGCCGGGTTCCACGAGCATTCAGGACAACGTTATCAGCTTTCGGCCCGATCAATCGTTGCAGCCGTTGACCGAATATAGAGTCACCATCAACCCTGACGTAATTTCCTCCGGAGAGCAAAAACTGCGGGAACAGTTCAGCTGGACATTTTCAACAGCTCAGCCCGATACGCTGCCCGGATTCCCCGAGCCACCGGGTGATTGAAACAGAACATGAAAGGATCTTCTCCACGGATACAAATATGAAAATTAGCAAATTATGTATTATCGTTTTTGTTTTGGTTGCAACAATAGGCCATTTTTTGTTGGGATGGGCCGACCAGGTTCCACAACTCATCCCATACCAGGGGCGGCTCACCGATGACATCGGGTTTCCTGTAACATCAATGACCCAGGTCACTTTCTCAATCTACTCCGACTCATTGATCCTGTCCCCCATTTGGACTGAAACCGCCAACCTCCTTCCCGCCCAGGATGGATCGATTTCCTGGCTGTTGGGTCAAAACTGTATGTTTGACACTACGCTCTTTGATGGATCGATCCGTTACCTCGGTATTGCGATCAACGCCAACGGCGAAATGAAACCGAGAATTCCAATCGGCTCGGTTCCTTATTCTCTTGGCTCCAATGTATCCGATCTGCCCCCTGAGAAAATCCGAGGTACTGCTGCCACCCTCACTGCTGACCAGATTTTGTCTGGAGCCAACAGTTTCACCGGTCCAACCGTATTCATGCACAGCGATGCCCAAAACTACGCGGTCAGAACTGAGAACCTCGGAGGGGGTCCGGCCCTGCAAGTATTGACCAACTCCGACACTGATCCGGCACTGATGGCCATCACTGGAATTACAGCACAACCCAACGCCGGCGACCCCGCAGGAAACGGACCAATCATCAGAGGCTACCGGGCATTTTTTGGACTTCCACAGGGGTTGGACCTCAATCTTCGCTTTAGCGTGGAGAATGACGGCAGCGTTCTGGCCGACGGAGCTTTCGTGGGAGGTGGAGAGGATTTTGCCGTGCTATTGGAGGTGAGTCAGGACGCCAATACTCTTACACTCGGCCAGGTCCTCGTAATTGATCCATCCCAACCGGGGCTACTTCGACTTTCTAACGAACCGAGATCGCGCCTGGTCGCAGGGGTCTATAGCGAACAACCCGGATTCATTGGAACGACAAATCAACTCTCAAAATACACGCCCGATATGGACGGCAAGATTATGGTCCCGGATCTGCCCAAACAAAAAGTGAACGACAACAGAATTCCGGTGACTATTGTCGGAATCGTTACCTGCAATGTCTCGGCTGAAAACGGACCGATTTCGGTGGGAGATTTACTGGTAACTTCGGGCACAGCCGGACATGCCATGTGCAGTGACGACACAACGGCTATCGGTACTGTATTAGGAAAGGCGCTGGGCGAACTAACCAGCGGACTTGGACAGATCAAGATTCTTCTGACACTGCAGTAACTCCAGAAACGACTTCGACCGGAAGCATGAAAGCACAAATCACAAACTCTGGCATAATAATGGTGGTGACGGCCATCATCGTAGCTATTTGCTCCCCAGCGCCACGCTCACAGCAATTTGACGGCGAGTTCCGGCTTCAATCAGGACAGTTGGGTATCCCTGGGGCCAGTTCTTTTGGCTCCAATCATGCCATCAGCAGCCAAGTTGGAAATGTATACCGACATGTTTCTGGGGAGAATTATGTTATAGCCAGTCCCTTTGCTGGGGCTGTTATCACTGAGCAAATCAGGTTCCTGTCCGGCTTGACTGATACCATTGGCGGTACTGACTGGGTTCTCGCATTTAACCTTCCCGAAAATGCGAGTGGTGTCGCCTGCTCACTGATGTATCGACCGGGTGGGGCTCATACCTTCAAAACCATACCCTTCAACCAAAATAGCAGTAACACACGCTCGATTAGCCTGAATCCGGATTCCATTGAAGTGAGAGGACTGGAGTTCTTGATCGTTCTTTCCGACGATTCAAACCGGGCGAGCATCGGTACTGAGACAAAACCACTAACTCTGCCATCTCAAGGGTATGCCAGCCAACCAGTGACCGGACTCGATAACACCCCCTTCTCATACCAAATGATTTCTGTTCCGATCGAGCCGGGCGGCAAGGCGGAATCCATTTTCACTGAGACTTTCGGTGAGTATGATCCAACCCACTGGAGGCTGGGAAGATATGATTCCCACCGAAAGGCTGTGCGGGAATTCCCCGACGTACCCATCCCTCGACCGGGTATCTCGTATTGGCTGGTATCCAAGACAGTTCATCCGATTACAGTAGAGGGAGTATCTGTCGTTCCGAATGCGCGCGTGAATTCTGAACCATATTATTCGCTGCCGCTCGATTCAGGTTGGAATCAAATTGCAAATCCGTTTTCGTTTGAGATTTCCGTAAGTGACTTGCGCTTTGAAAAGAGTGGCCTTTTTAAGGATGCGGCCAATGCTCCCGTTGACGATTCTATTTATGGCCATTTCGGCGGCAGGTTTCGGACACTAAGGGTGCTGAGTCCATGGCTCGGCTTTTTCCTGCATGCTAATGAACCCGGCCTGAATATACTCTTTCCCTTTGAAGAGTTTGATCCGGCTGCCGACACGCCGGTTCCCGGAATTCCTCGACAGGACAATGCCGAATGGTATTTTCGGCTATCGATCGAAACCGTAAATGGCCGTGATCTCGACAAGTTTGTCGGTGTCCACTCCGAAGCCGATAACGGACTGGACCGTTTTGATTACACTGACCCTCCCCCGCCAAAATCGGGCGCACACTTGTCCCTGCAGCTGGCAGGTTCAGATGAAACAAGATTCCGATCAGATTTTAGGGAGCCAGGTCGAGAGAACTACACTTTCAAATTACTGGTTAGCACCTGGCATCCTGCCAACTTACGGATTACTGCCTCGGATTTATTTCCGGCCAACTGGTCGGCGAGACTAAGCGCGGGAGATCAAATTTTATCTGACAATGCTCTGTTGGAAACTGTTCTTATCGAACCGGGCAAGTATGAACTATCACTTGTTGTGGGTCAGCAAATTGAAGGACGGTCCCAGATTCCAACTGAGTTCGCACTGCATCAGAATTATCCCAATCCGTTTAATCCCTCAACTACTATTCAGTTTGACCTACCCAAAGCAGCAGATTGTCTGCTGGAGATTATTAACATTCTTGGAAGGACCGTCTATCAAACATCACGGCGAGAGTTAAGCGCCGGAAGGCACACTTTTGTCTGGGATGGCAAAAACTCAGATGGACAGCCAGTGGCAAGCGGGTTGTACTTTTTTAGGTTCAAAACTGACGGATTTGCCGCTTCAAAAAAAATGGTGCTGCTCAGATAGTTTTTGAACCAGTTATCCCTTGAACTGTTTCGTCTCAGAAATAACCGCCGCACCCACTGAATCTCCCCATACGTTGACAGTAGTACGGCATCGATCCAAAAACCAGTCGACGGCCCAAATCAACCCTATTCCTTCCAGTGGAAGACCTACCGCCTGGAGAACAAAAACCATGGTGACAGTTCCGGCGTGCGGGATTCCGGCGGCGCCTATGGAGGCCAGAGTTGCTGTTAAAAAGATAATTATCTGTTGTCCCATACCTAAATCAATGCCGTAGATCTGGGCAATAAACAGGGCCGCGACTGCTTCATACATCGCCGTTCCATCCATATTAATCGTCGCTCCGAGCGGAAGGACAAACGAGGCAACTCGACCATCAACTTTGTTCTTTTCTTTAACAGCCTCCATTGTGATTGGTAAGGTTGCCGATGAAGACGCCGTCGTAAAGGCTGTCGCCAGAGCCTCGCCCATGTTGCGGAAATACTGTAACGGTGTCCGTCGTCCAAAAAACTTCAGGATTAGCGGCAAGATTACAGTCGCATGAAACAACAGCCCGCCTATTACTGTCAGGGCATATAAGCCAAGACTTGAAATCAATTGATCGACCGATCCCCGGTTTTCAGCCACAATCGATCCTATCAGAGCAAAAACACCCAACGGTGCAAATAGGATGATCACGTGGACGAGTTTCATAATGGCCAAATTTA
>JAUXBO010000100.1 GCA_030619345.1 Candidatus Zixiibacteriota bacterium
ACCGTTCCGACCAGTTCATCGGTTAAATCTTGATCGGTACTCTCCACTATTAGTCTATAGATCGGCTCCGTATTGGAAGTCCTTATCTGAATCCAGCCATTTTTGAAATCAAGCCGAATTCCGTCTCGCCGATCAGCTTTGGCCTTACCTACTATTGAATTTACCGTCTTTTCAAAACGGCTCATTCGAGTTGCAAAATCAGTGGGTAAGGGCGCTTTGGTCTTTATATTATAATACTTGGGAAAGGTTTCGACAAGGGCGACTAAATCGGACTTTTCTTCGGCCAGGCAGGACAGGGTCATCGCCGCCGCCACCAGGCAGTCTCTCCCGGCGTGAAAAGAGGGGTATATTACACCGCCATTCCCCTCGCCGCCGATCACTGCTTTCTTTTGATGCATCATCTGGACTACGTTGGCTTCCCCTACTTTGGCATAATAGAGTCTGGACCCGGCCTCTCTGGCAGTATCGGCCGTAACATTCGAAGTCGATAGATTAATAACCGTATTGCCCTTTCGATGACGCAGCAGGTGACGCACAGCGATAGCAAGGGTCAACTCTTCACTGATCGGCTGCCCAAATTGGTCCACCAATGCCAACCGGTCTGCATCCGGATCACAGGCCATGCCGAGGTCAGCCTTATGCCTGTGCACAGCGCGACCAAGCTGGGCCAGGTTCCGCGGAGTCGGTTCCGGTTCGTGAACGAAGTTACCATCCCCTTTACAGTTTATACAGATTACTTCGGCATTCAAACGGTCGAGCAACTCTGGCAGCGCTTCGGATCCGGCTCCGTTGATGGCATCGACCACAACCCGAAATTTACGCCGCTTGATAGCCGACTTACTGAGATTTTTTAGAGCGAGCGTCTGTTTGATGTGTCGTTCGATCCAGTCCGACTGATAAGTGACGACACCAATTTTGTCATGTGGTTTGTAGGCAAAGCGAGCCGATTCAAAAATACGATCCAGCTTTTTGTATTGAGCGGGGGTGATAAATTCTCCGGTAGCGTTAAAAAACTTCAACGCGTTCCAGGGAGCCGGATTGTGCGATGCGGTCAGGCAAATGCCACCGGCTGCCTTCAATTGTTTTACGGCAATCTCAACTGTCGGGGTTGGCACGATACCAATATCAATTACATCCAGACCGACTGAGAGTAATCCGGAGATCGCGGCTGAGTTGAACATCTCGCCGGTCGGACGACTGTCCCTGCCAACAACTACTTTCCCGCCTCCAAGCAGACTGCCGAACGCTGCTCCGTACGAAACGACCAGGGTTGGATCGAGCCCGGCACCAACGATTCCTCGAACCCCGGAAGTAGATTTTACTAAACAAATTTTCTTAGGCATATTTTGTCACCAATTCATCTTCTTGATTTTATGATAGGCACCTATATAAGCGATTCCACCTATTTGACCAACAATATCTTTGGACATAGTGCTAACGGCACCAAGAACGGGGGGCTTTTTTTGAACTACTTTTCGATTAGAGCCGTTCTAAGGCTCCGGTGAATATTCCCGTTTGTGGCCAGAATGTCGTTGCCGTAAATTGAATATCGGCCGCCGTCAATACGCGTGATTTTCCCGCCTGCTTCCTGAACTATAAGCAATCCGGCGGCAGCATCCCAGGGAGCCAGACGCAACTCCCAAAACCCGTCGAATCTTCCCGCCGCCAGCCAGCAGAGGTCCAGCGCTGCCGAACCGGCCCGTCGCACCGCCTGAGCTTTTTTGATTACCCGTGAAAAGTATCCAATATTATTTTTGCGGGCGGTGGCAATATCATAGGCAAAACCGGTGGACAGCATGGAACGGCTCAATCGGGATTGCCCCGAAACAGAAATACGGGTGTTGTTTAACCTCGCTCCGCATCCCAATGCCGCTGAAAATAGCTCATCTCGCTCAGGATCAAAGACAACCGCCACTATTACTGTCCCGCGATACTCCAATGCTATTGAAACCGAGTAAACTGGAAAACCGTGCGAGTAGTTCACGGTCCCATCAAGGGGGTCAATGATCCAACGAAAATCGGAGTCACGTTGATTGCTTCCGGCTTCTTCGGACAAAATTGAATGCTCGGCAAACTCTGAGTTGATTCGGGAGAGAATATACTTTTCGGATTTTAGATCAAACTCGGTGACCGGATCGATCCGACCTTTGAACGAGACCCGCTTCTTGCGATTAAACCCATCTTTTAGTATCTCTCCTGCGCCGAGAGCGATAGACTCGGCGGATTTCCTTATCCGGTTGATTTCGGTTTTACTGATTTTCGGTTTTGTAGTCATACGTTCTGATTACTTGGCCAGCGGCGCTGCGGCAGCAGGTGTTTCCTGATTCTTAAACTGCAATTTGTAAAGTCTGGAATATATTCCGTCAGCTCTGAGCAATTCATTGTGCCGACCCGATTCACGCAGTTCACCGTGGTGGAAAACCAGAATTTTGTCGGCTTTCTCAATGGTCGACAATCGATGAGCAATAATTATCGAAGTTCTATTTTTTAGTAGTTCGCTGAGGGCCTTTTGAATCAATCGCTCGGTCTCAGTATCCACCGAGCTGGTGGCCTCATCAAGCATCAAAATATCGGGATCAAAAGCCAGGGCTCGGGCAAACGACAACAACTGTTTCTGCCCCGTCGACAGTGTGGCTCCTCGCTCCCGGACCTCGGTAAAGATATCTTTCTCGGGATCGGTCATAAAGCGATCATATCCGACCCGCTCCAACGCCTCTCGCACCCGCTGGTCAGAGATACTCTGATTACGTAACCTGACGTTTCCAGCAATATCGCCCTGAAAAAGAAAGACATCCTGCATGACCAGACCGAGATGTCCACGCAGTTTGTCGAGGGCTAACTGCGGAATCGGAACTGAGTCCAGTTTGATAGACCCCTTCTGATAATCATAGAACCGGTACAACAGTGACATCAGACTGGTCTTTCCGGCTCCGGTCGCACCGACGATAGCGACTTTCTCTCCCGGTTCGACACTAAAGCTGACATCTTTCAACACCCAGTCCTCGTTGTTGTAAGCAAACCAGAGATTCTCGACTTCGATTTTCCCCTTAAATTCTGAGATCTTTTTCGGATTTTCGCTTTCCGTAATCGCCGGTGAAACATCAAGTAGATCAAATATCCGCTCTGACGAAGCCATTGATGCTTGTAAGATGTTATATTTCTCGCTCAGATCTCGAATAGGTCGCCAAAACATTTCGACCAGATACATAAACGCCACCAGTTCGCCGAAAGTAAGGAAACTCTCTGAAATTCGTACACCGCCAAAATAGAGCAACAGCCCGACCGACAGCGCTCCGATGATTTCGATCGTGGGATAAAATATGGCGTAATACAGTACGGACCTATGATGCTGCTGTCTGAGATCAAGATTGATTTCATCAAATCTATCGAATGTTCTTTTCTCGCGAGTGAAGAGCTGAACCAGATTGATGCCGGTGATATGTTCCTGAACAAATGCATTCAGTCGGGCCAGTTCCAACCGCACTTGGCGGTATGCATCGCGGGCTCGTTCTCTGAATATAAGAGTGACCCAGATCAAAATAGGTACAGTCACAAAAGTAATAAGAGCCAACTGCCAGTTCAGATAAAGAAGCGATGATATAATAAGCACCAGCATGAAAATATCGCCCAGTACGGAAACGACGCCTGAAGAGAATAATTCATTGAGCGTATTGATATCATTGGTAACGCGCGTTACCAGGCGACCGACCGGATTGCGGTCGAAATACCCGAGATGCAGGCGCTGCATATGGCGAAACACTTTTATCCGAATATCATGCTGAACTTTTTGCCCCAGCCAGGCGGTCCCATAGATTTGAGCAAAACTGGTCAGGAATACTATTGCGATTACAACCAGATACTTTATTGCCACCATTCTGAATCCGGACGGATCGGGATTCAATATGTAATCATCAATACCATCCTTGGTGAGAAATCCGACATAAATCTGGAAAATGGAGTTAATAAGAAGAGCCGTAACCGACAGCGCGACCACCATTCGATAGGGCTTGACGAATTTCATCAGCCGCCGCATCAGTCGGGAATCATACGCCTTTCCCAACTGTTCTTCTTCATGAAAACCGGCTGACATTACATTGTCTCCAATTCGGCTGCCATCAACTGTGATCGGTATAGAGCGGCGTAGTCGCCGCCGGAGTTAATCAACTCCTCGTGCCCGCCGCGCTCTTTGATTTTCCCGTCTTCCAGATAGATAATAATGTCCGCCTCCTTCACGGCGGAAACACGGTGCGAAATTATGATTGAGGTTCTCCCCTTGAGTACTTCTCTTATCCGATTGTTAATCTCGTGTTCTGTCTCGGTATCTACAGCACTGGTGGCGTCATCAAGTATCAGAATTGCCGGGTCGGTGATAATGGCTCGCGCAATAGAAGTTCGCTGTTTTTGTCCACCCGACAGCGTGATACCGCGTTCGCCAACAATCGTGTCAAAGCGGTCCGGGAAAGAGTCAACGTCCTTGAATAGCGCGGCCGTTGTTGCCGCCGCTCCAACTGAAGATTCATCGGCGTTATCGAGACCAAAGGCAATGTTGTTTTTTATCGTGTCACTGAATAAGAACGGCTCCTGGGTAGCAACGCCGATTTGCCTGCGAAGAGTCTGGAGATCCCAATCGTTTATGTCGACACCGTCGATAAAGAGCTGCCCCGGGTTGACCGGATATAGTCTTGGGAGCATTGACACCAAACTGGTCTTGCCTGACCCTGTGGCACCCACAATGCCGAGAGATTGGCCGGGCTTAACATCCAAACTTATATTCTTGAGAACGGCGCTTCCGTTATAGGCAAAAGTGAGGTCACGAAACTCGATATGCCCTTTCATTTTTCCTCTGTATGCTTCTTCGCGGTGAGATTCTGTATCCGGGGAGATGGCGAAAATCTTATTTATTCTCTTTAATGAGGCGGTACCGCGCTGATAGAGCGACACCACCCATCCAAGCGCTATCACCGGCCACAGAATGATGGACAGGTAGCCGAAAAATGCGACCATAGTACCCAGACTGATTTCATCGTTCATTACCGCCAGCCCACCGAAGTAAAAGACCGACAGATATGAGAGCGACGCTGTCAGCCGCATGACCGGCACGAAGATTCCCTGTAGTTTGGCAAGCGCCATGTTCAATCGAATATATAGCGAAGAATGCTGCGCAAAGTTCTCAATCTCCTCTTCTTCCTGACGATACGCCTTGACCACTCGTATTCCAGAGAGGTTTTCCTGGGCCGTGGTCGTCAATTGAGAAAACTGTTCCTGAATCTGCATTGATCTTCGGTGCAGCAGATTTGAGATCAGGTTCACGGCAATGGGAAGGATGACCAGCGGAATCGCGGCGTACAGCGTCAAAGATGGCGAGAGATAAATCATCACCGAAAACGAGATAACGAGTTTAAAAAATGCATCGGACATATACATGATGCCGGGACCAATCATCTGGCGGATTGCCTCCAGATCGTTGGTCGAGTGAGCCATTATGTCGCCGGTTCGATTGCGATGATAAAATGAAGGGGATAGTCTTAGGAGATGGGCCATCAAGTCTGAGCGAAGATCGTATTCCACAAAACGAGACATCCAGATGATAGTTCTTCGCATCATAAACCGAAAAACAGCCGCGCCCAGCGCAAGGCCAAATATGATCAGCACCAGTTTTAGAATCTGGTTAAGGTTGGCACCGGCTTCAAGAAGGTCAAAAACCTCCTTAGTCAGGTAAGGCGCGTAGAGTGAAAGGAGGTTGGTGGCCAGAACGGCGATCCCGCCCAAAATCAGGTAGTGACGATATTTGCCCAGATACCGAGTTACGGTGGAGAATCCAATCTGGTTGTTTGAGTCCGCGTTGCTTTTCTTATCCATTTATGACAATCTAAGATATGGTTGCCGTTATGGACAGTTAAACAAGGCTTGGATTCAGTAGTTCAGAATATTAGCCAATAAGTGAATAGCCTCTATATTCAAGTGAGAAATCATCTCCAGTAGTGGCAATCCGCAGTAGATGATTTGCCCTTCTCCGAATCGTGAAACCGAGAGAAGCGAACCACCACTTTGAGTAATGTACACAACTTCCGCCGGAGAGATAACGGCTGAGGTCGTCTCCCGTTTTCTATAGAAACTTGAAAAGAGGTTCTTGTCCGAAATCGAATATGGGTTGGAAAGAACTCGCGCCTCTGGTATTCGGTTGGTTATTCCCTCCAGATGCACAGACTCAAGATAAGGAACGAATGAAACCGGCAATATTCCCTGAGGCCAGTCATCGGGCTGCCCCATGATGACTATCGAACCACCATAGCGAAGGTAATCATGAATCTTCGATTTTGTCTGCAGGAGTGAACGATTGGTTCGACTGGCGCCGGACCCAATAACAATAACATTGTAGGCGGCCAGATCATAGTTTTCGAGAGTCCGGTCAGTAAGTGGCCTGATAGTGGCGCCGGTCATCCTGAGAACATCCTCCAGATGACCAGTGCTGTCAGGCAAGAAGCCGATCTTTATGGTCTCTTCAATTCGGCAGGATGCTATTCGGATGAGCGCGCTGTCGGCGGCCACTTCCTTTCCATTAACCAGCAGGGAGATTGTCTGACGCTGGATACCCTTCTCAAAGAGATTGGAAATACTAAAAGGAATGGTAACCTCTTTGCGTGTCGCTCCCAGCGGGAGATAATGCTCACTTCGATACGAACCGGCAAACAGACCGCGTGGCGTTTTGAGCTGCAGTTTGACTGTGTCTGCAAAGTCTTTCGACTTAGTGATGACAACCTTAGAGGACATGGGCGCTATAACTCGATCAATATCCAATCCTCCAAAAGGTGGAACAAAATTATAATCAGGGGAAAACATAACATTCAATTCCGGTTTGTCCCAGACCGACAGGGAGTTGGTCAGCGACATGGAATGTTTCCGATAAGAAAGTTCGGCGCTGAAACGAAGCGAGTCGGGCTGGTCACTCTCAAGACGGGAGCGGTCGATATCAACGAGATACTCCCGGACAAATGTCTGGTGCGGAGCTATCGTGTGACCGTTTTCATCGATGGCAACGATTACCGTGTCCCAATAGGGATGAAATAACACTCGGTCCAGACTGATCTCAATCGGGCTGTCGACGCCGATTGCAAGACGAAATTTTAGTTTTTGGCCGTGAGGTGAATCGCGGAGAATTATTCGGCCTGACCAGTTGAGACCAACCGCGTCCAGTGCGACATTCTCCGCCACCCGATGGAGGTCTCGAAAGTAGTACTCAATGTCAATTACAGAAGCGCGGAGTTCATCAAAAGCACGCTGACCGTGGAGATCGCTCAAAGAACGATAGCCGTCGATAATCGCCCCAATTCTCTCTGGGCCGGACATCTGTCGGGCACGACTAAAGGCGGCAACAAATGCCGATGCCTGACCGGAGAGTATCTCCTTGCGTGGTCCTTCGATAAACAACGAGTCAATTATGTTACTGAGCCTTAATCGCTCAATGCCGGAGACAAAATCTGCCTGTCCCCCATAGCCACCCAGGCGGTCGTTCAGTAATTCATATCTGGTCAGTGATTCGACGTTCAAGTCGTTTTGGTGATAGCTCGGTACTAACTCCGAAATCTCTGTTTGCATCCTTAACTGGTATCGGTTGGCCAATTCTCGGCCGTTTAGGGTGACCAGAGTCTTTTTTATGTCCGGTTTGTCCGAAACGTACTTAAACAACCGAGAGATTGTGAAAAGTCTGTTAGAATGCGGAACCAGTCCGACGATGGCGGCAAATAGCTGATCTGCTGCCGAGTTATGGCGTAGATCGCCGCCAATGACAACATCGGGATATCGCTCCGCAAAGAGTTCCTCAACAGCAGACGAAGTCCAGTCAGAGTCGGAACTATTGACTGACAGACGATGCAGATAAAGTTGGTTCCTCCCATTGCCAATTATATCATGGCTGAGGCGGAAATTCTCGTGGACTGAGATCAGATCGATACGGCAGCCGTACTCCTCGTTAAGGTAGAATATAGTCGGCCAGTCGATACGCTGAGCATCATCATACAAATACATTACCCGGATATCGCACAGGGCGTAATCAACGGGATCTGCCTCAGCATTGTCAGCTGA
>JAUXBO010000095.1 GCA_030619345.1 Candidatus Zixiibacteriota bacterium
ATCGACACCGCCTCAAGTTCCATCGAAAGTTTTTGATTCTCAGCCTGCACGTTGCCGGTTAGGATCGCAACCAGGAGAAAAACTGTTATCATCCATGTTTTGAGAACTGCGATTGGTTTCATCATATCAACCTTTGGATACCCTCAGAGTTTGCCGTTTTCCATTATGTTCCAGAATAACCCGGTTTTGTTCAATATTCAGAACTGTCGCGCCGTCGATATTTTGGCCGACTCTGACGGGACGTTTGTTCACGATTGCAACCGGATCATTCGCGTTGTACAGTATTCCGGAAAGAGACCACCCCCTGCGAACGCTGGTCGCACGCGGTGATGATATTTTCGGAAGTTTTTTTAGTCGAAAAGGATCATCCCCCCACGCGGACAATTCAAATTCCTCCATAACTGTTACAGTTTCCATATTCAACGAAGAGTTAGGGCTGGCCATAGCTACAGGGCTGATGGCAGCGACAGTAGGTGGCGCTGGTGGAGGATCGGATGACTTGTCACCGCCAAGATTGAATACGGCCCAAATTACTGCAGCCGGAAGGGTAGAAATGATTATCTTTTTGCGCGTTTTTTCGGTCATGACTTACCTTCTACATTTCCCAATAGCGCTTTGAACGAGTAAGAAAATGCAAGGCGCTTGATATCTGCGAGAGAGCCGTTTATCTGACAGAGATTGGTCCCACGGTAATACGCTGATTGTTCCGTGCTGCGAACAAACTCTCCATAATTACGATATTTCCCTTCCAGACGAATCCCGATGTTTAGAAACAGCGGCACGGTTGAATCAGATACTGCTTGATTGAGAAGGATCAATTCTTCGATTGGAGGGGTAATCTCAATAACTCTCAAGTTATAGCTATCTGCCCGTTTCTTAAGATGCTCAAACAGTCTCAAGACATCTTTCTTTGTGTACAGGGTCTCGTTCAATTCGCGACGACTTTGCTCGAGCGTCTGACAGGATCGTTCGAACTCGGGAAGTTGTTTCAATGTCGAAGAGAAGTCAGCCAGCTTTTGCTGGGCGGCTTCTATTTGGCTGGTACCTTCGTCGCGTTTATAATCCAGCGGCGAATAAACAAGAAAAACCCAGGCAGTCGTGAGAGCAACGGAGATCAGGATGTATTTGAACGGACCAAGTTTCATGAGTTGCGTCGCATATCAATCACGAACTGTATCTCTGGACCTTCATCCGTAAGTTTTTTGGTGTGACGAACAATTTTTACGTCTTGCCAGAGTGGGGAAGAGGAGAGGTCTTGGGCGTACTCAGCCAAGATGAGCTCCGGGGGGATGTCCCGTGAAAGAACAACTCCCTGCAGTGAAACATTCCGACCTGCTTCGTTCGGCCTATAATTGTAGTCGAGCAGTTTGATCTCTCCCGGTGTGATTTGAGATAAGTCCTTAAACCCCAACCATACCCGGGTCGCTGCCGGTTGAGTCTGAGCAATGTAAGACTGATGATCGGATATCCGGAGTTTTAGATTATTGTACGTATGATATGCCTCAGAACTTTCGAATTCGCTGACCTGTGATTCCAAGCGATCGGCACTTTCAGATATATTTTCAGCCTGATTGTATAGCGTGAGTGTAATCGCAGAAAGTACAAATATAACTGTGGCCAGGACAAATTTTCCGATTCGATTGCTTCTGAGGAGTGCTACTCTTGCGGCCAACTCCCGGGGAAGAAGATTTGTCGTCTTTTTCTGACAGACGGTAGCCGCGAGCGCCGGCAGACAGACGGCGACCGTAGCCGCAATCTCTTCGTCCAGATCGGCCAGGCAATCCAAATCGGAGACTGGAAAACGAATAAACTCGTACGGCGTACCTTCTTTCATCAATTCAAGAAGTTCATCACTATACGAAAGGTCACCATACACGTATACTCTGGGCGTGATGTTGCCAGTAAACTGTCCTGAAAAGAAATCGAACGATGTTCTGACTTCGTTGATCAGCGATTGGGCAAAAAACTCAAGTCCGGCAGAGTCGAGTATTCCACTCGCGGAAAAAGCGCTGCCGAGTTCACCTGCGTGGAAGAACTGAAGATCAGCGCCTTCAAAAAATGATATTTCTGAATAGCCTCGGGTAATGCTTAAGAGAATGTAGTTTTCATCCGAATCGAATTTCGGCAGACGTCGAAGCAGATGGCCAAGCACTTCCTGGGAATGATAAATATGCGATACTTGCACTTCAGACAGACTGAATGGCGTCAGATGATCAAATATCTTTGACTGGGTTGCCGCATACAGGGCGACTTTACTTCGTCGATTTCCTTTGTCGCCTAACTTATGCGTGCAGCGGAAATCATATGCACAGTTATCTTGAGGGAAGGGAATCTGGTTGCGCACTTCGTACTTAATCGCCGACTTAAGTTCCCGCTTCCCGAGGTCCGGCATAAGGAAAGTCCTGAAAGCCGTTTCCCTGCCCGCGAGAGTTATGGACACATGTGGCTGATAACCTCCATGCTCGCGGATATAGTCTGCAATTGCGGATGCCAGGGCGTTGTTCCTACGTTCTTCAGAGTCGTCTCCGGTCGGCAGATAGGCTTTGGAAAAATCGAGAACTTTTACTTTGCTGCCCAGGTGCATAGAAGAGGCCATTTGAACCGAGCTGTCATCAATTGCAAAACTGACATGTCGACCGAGATCATAGGCTGGGCGAGAATGTATCTTGCGATCAGGCGTAGTTCTGGAATTCGGCTTTGAATCATCCGAATTTTTTTCTTTTTTAAGCTTTCCGAAGATATGTTTCATTCCCAAGAACCAAGCCTGTTAGAAGTTTACTACAATTGAGTCGGTTCCACCGATTGAGAAGATTCTTCGACTTCCAACCTCGTACCCATAGGCGCTGCCCCATGAGTCGTTGAGGTAGTCGGCTGCTCCGTCGATATACGGTCCGTTCCACCCCAATCTGGTCAGCTTGTCATACGCGCTAATGGAATCCGGTTTAGTTACCAAGTCGGCCAGGGAGTTCGGCAAGAAACCGACATCATCCTCAAAGCCACGGTCGACATATTCTCCGCCCGAGACAGCTTCGGGGTTACCGACAATAGCTCGTTTGAGAGTCTGCATTTCACTACGAGTCGCGGTTACTTTTGAACTGTCAACAATGGTGCCAAACCTGGGAATAGCGACGGCCGCAATAATTCCAAGGACAACAATTACAATAACAAGCTCGATCAGAGTAAAGCCTGTCTGATCGAGCTTGCGGTAATTATCCCTATGAATCGGGCGCATAGCTGCCCTCCTCAATGATGTTTACCAGTTATTCTCGCCAACGGTGTTGGTGTTAGGCCAGACTTCACCGGTGGAGGCATTGTAGGCCCAGCCACCGCGGGTACCTACGATGGTTCCCTTAGTCACACCGGTTACAACGGAGTCGGAGGCATTGGCATCGAGTTGGTACGGGTTTTCCGGGATTACCTGCTCCATGACAGTTCCAATAGTGCCGAGGTCAGAGACGGTCGGCCAGGAAGCGGTTCCGGTAGTGACGGCGGCGTTAGCATAAAAAATTGTGACACCGGATCTTAGCGCTCCAAGTGAGGCGCGGCCCGCAGCTTCTTTAGCTTCACTGGTGATATCCTGGTATTTCGGAATTGCGACGGCGGCAAGGATACCCAATACAACGATGATGATCACCAGTTCAATGAGGGTAAAACCTTTGGGGTTTGTGAGTCTCGAGAACATTTTCTGCTCCTTCGAATATTGATTCTGTTTATCTTCTAGGTCTTCTCTTTTTATCGGCTGATTGCTGTTCAGGCTTAAGGCCTCAGCCTTTGATTGCTTGAATGAGATTCCACATAGGCATAAAGATAGCGAGGGCCATTATCAGGACAAAAACACCCAATACAAGCGTCAATATCGGCTCCAGAATAGCCGTGATTTGACTCGAAGCATAATGTACTTCCTTGCTATAATGTTCCCCCACTTCACCCAAAATAGTATCCAGAGAACCTGATTCCAGCCCGATTCTCATCATCTGCAGGGCCATTTCAGGGATGTGCTCGAATTCGCTTCCCAGCAGTTTATGTTCCTGCCCCTCTCTGAACAGGATACCGAGCTTACGAATCTCCGCGCCGATGACGCTGTTCTTGACCGATTCCTCCAACAGTTCCAGTGTCTTGACGATAGGAATACCCGCTTTCAACAGAATTGAGAACATCAGGGCGAAACGGGCGACATTCCCTTTGGTTATAATCTGTCCGACAACAGGTATCTTCAGCAGCATTCCGTCTACCCAGAACTTTCCCTTTTCGGTTTGCATGATTTTTCTAAATCCGAAGATAAAGGCTATCAGACCAACCAACACGAATATCCAGTAAGCCTGAAAAAAATCACTGGTGGCAATCAACATTCGAGTCGGGAGCGGCAACTCGGTATTAAATGAATCAAAAAAAGCCACAAAACGCGGCACTACAAAGGCAAGAAGCACCACAAAGGCACCCGCAATTGCGCTTATAACCATAGCCGGATACCGAATCCCTGATTTTATCTGGCGCGCTAATTCGAGTTCTTTTTCCAACATGGGGGAGAGCTTGCTCAATATCTCATCCAATTGACCGGATTCTTCTCCGGCTGCAATCGATGAAACGTATACCCGATTGAAAATAGTGCCATGCTCACCCATCGCTCGGGCGAGCGACTTACCGGATTGTACGTCCAGCCGTATCTGGTTAATAGCCTTGTTAATCGGATTCTTGGCGGTACCAATTTTTATCAAGTTCAGCGCCCGCAAAATTGGGATTCCCGCCCGGAAGAGCGTTGACAGGTTGTTCGTGAAAGCGATTAAATCTTCGTAATCTTGGCCTTTAAAAAAACCAAACAGGGAAAAGCCTCCTTTGGGTTTCCCTGCTTTGACCTCTATAGGAACGAGTCCTTGTTCGGCAAGAAACTCAATGACGCTTTCCTTATTCTCGGCACTAACACTGCCTTCTTTCCGGGAGCCATCACCAGCTATCGCTTGATATTCAAACTGGGTTGGCACTTTGCACCGTCACCGTCGTCTGTGAAGAGGAGTCCTTGAAATCATCTATGTTGGTAGTTTCTTTGAGTAACTCCTCAAGGCAGATCGTTCCTTCGGCCAGTTTCTCCAGTCCCATCTCAAATAAGGGTATGTAGCCGTTGCGACGAGCCTCATTTTTCAGTTGACTTAATGAACCCTCTTCGACAATAAGCTCGGCAATCTTGGGCGTGATTTCAAGAAACTCGTAGATACCGGTTCGTCCTTTGAATCCAGTGTCGTTGCATTTACGGCATCCTTTGCCTTTGGTGAACTGTAACTCCTCGGCCAAATCAACAAGTCCCGCGCGGGACAACTCCAGATCGGTGGGCATATACGGGACTTTGCAGTCAGGACAGTTGGCGCGAACCAGACGCTGGGCCAGCACCCCTCGTATCGATGATGCAACCAGGTATTTCTCTACGCCCATATCAGTTAGTCGAGATATCGCCGAGGGAGCGTCATTGGTATGAATGGTCGAAAAAACCAGATGTCCGGTAAGAGCCGATCTTACAGCCAGCCTCGCAGTTTCAGTGTCGCGAATCTCTCCGATCATTATCGTGTCAGGATTCTGTCTGAGAATTGACCTGAGGACCGAGGGGAAGGTCAAACCGGCTTTCTCGTTGATCTGAATCTGAATAATCAGCGGCAGAGAGTACTCGACCGGATCTTCGATTGTTACCGTGTTCTTCTCAACCGTGTTGATCTCTTGCAGGGTAGTGTACAGGGTAGAGGTTTTGCCACTGGAGGTCGGTCCGGAAATAAGTACCAACCCTTCCGATTGAGTAATATTGTCTTTCCATCGCTCTTCAATCTTTCGGTTCATTCCCAGTTGATGGAAACTGAGAAGCAGATTCCGCCGGTCGAGAATTCTTATTACCACTTTTTCGCCATGGATTGTGGGCAGGGTAGAGACACGCAGGTCTATGGTGGCCCCATCGATTTTGATCATAAATCGGCCGTCCTGGGGCAGTCTTTTTTCAGAAACGTCAAGGTTGGAGGCAATCTTGATTCGCGAGACAAGCTCGTTCTGCATCGACTTTGGCGGTGCTGCTTCTTCGCGCATGACACCATGAACACGATAACGAATCCGGGTCCGATTTTCCTCCGGCTCGATATGGATGTCGGAGGCGTTATCCTTGACCGCTTTGGTGATAATCAGATTAACCAACTTAATTATCGGGCTGTCCGAACTTGCCGAGATGTCATCGGCTGACACTACTTCCGGCTGATTTTCGTTAAGCTCATCACCGAGTATCTGGTTTAGCGAGTCGGCAATGGAGTAGTACTTGTCGATTGCTCCCCGTATCTCAGTTGCGGTTGCAATCGCTCGTTGAACATTCATTCCAGTGAGGTACTTTATCTCATCGATGGCAATAATATTGAGTGGATCGGCCATAGCCAGGGTCAGCGTATTTCCAATCGAGAAGGCGGGTATGATTGTGTAGCGCCGGGCGATTTGAACTGGTACGGTTTGAATAATTTGGGGATCAATGACAAGCGACTCAAGCGTAACCTTGGGAATCGATAACCGCTCCGACATACTTTCGGACAGTTGCTCTTCGGTTATATGCCCCAGGTCCACCAGGGTGTCGCCGAGTCTGCGACCGGATGCTTTTTGTTTCTGCAGCGCTTCCTCAAGTTGCTCCGTTGTTATGAAGCCCTTCTCAAGAAGAAAGTCGCCAATTTTTTTCGTCTTCATATTTTTATTTTTGCCGATTCTTATCTCTGAAGTATTATCGGACCATGGTCGCAATCTCTGAAGGAAGGCAGAGAATTGGAGACAACTTGTTATGGATAAACTTGTTAACCCATCAGAACTCGACGAGTGGTGTTTGACTAACTTACTATGAGCAAACAAGTAACAAACTCGTCTTTTTCCTCGGTCATACTCTTCTCAGTCTGTTTGTTTGCCCTGAGTTCATTGTTTGCCGCGACTGTGCAAAGTGAGACTTCGACCAATCCTGACAGTCTGATTAGCTTCGATAATCTTACCATTGACAGTATCGAAATTGAGAACAGAAATATTTACGATAATAGCAACCCAAAATACTCAGGCTTCATTTTCAAGTCGGTGAACAAACTACACTTGCGTACCAAAACGGCGGTTGTGCGTAGAGAACTCCTGTTTGATATCGGTGACATCTATAATGCCGATCTAATCGATGAATCAGCCCGCAATCTGAGGCGCAGGTTGGCTCTGTTCGATGCCTGGATCAGTCCAGTGATAATGGAAAATGGAAAACTGCTTTTGAAGGTAGTAACTGTTGACCAATGGAGCCTGGCCACCGGACTGACAATTAAGAAAGACGGCAACGATATTGACTACAAATTCTATATGGAAGAAAAGAACCTGCTGGGCAACAACCAGGTTCTCGCTTTTGATTATATCTCCGAACGTCGTGAAGATAATGCCGAGTTTAACTCGGAACGGAATGTTGATTATTTCACAGGTCGTTTCAGCGATTCTAGGCTACTGGGTAGCTCGCAGTCTCTGTCGTTGTCATATTCTGGCAACCCGAGCAACAAAGTCTCGGCGCTTGGTGTGGGACGGCCCTACTATGACTTCACTCAGAAGTGGAGATACGAGTTGCTGCTATTGGATCTGCGGGGCCGTCGAGATTTTTATCAGGATCAAACACTGGTGGCCGAAGCGGATTATGCAGCCGATGGCCTCGCCGTTGGTGTCTCACGACGATTTGGTCCTTACAAGAGAAAGCTCAGATTCAATCTTACTTATCAGTATCATAATGAGCTGGCTCTTGATCGTAGAGAATTGCCGCATATAGAACCACCGATTGTTTTTCCTGAAGACAGTTCCTATCACTCTATCGGTTTATCCGTTCGAGGCTCCGTCTACGATTTTGTGGAGCTGCGGAAAATTGATGGCGTTGGATACACCGAAGATTTTATTACCGGCTCTACTATTCTGCTCGGCATACAAAGGGCTAATGATCCTGGGTTCGAAAGATACCTATACCACAAGATTTCATCTGAAATTGCGAAGCAGTGGTACACAAGGGGTAACCTCGTTTCAGTACAACTCTCCAATGCCCATTGGTTCAAAGGCAGCAACAATATTCGAGATGTACTCGGTCTTGAGTTTGGCTTTTACAATAACGGTTTAGACTTTCTTACCCTTGCTGTAAACGGAAGGTATTTGTCCAGTTGGTACCAGGATG
>JAUXBO010000158.1 GCA_030619345.1 Candidatus Zixiibacteriota bacterium
TTATATCAATGGTCTCCAATCCGATATCAGCTTCGGTTAGTCGTTACATGGAACGCCAGTCGGATGCGTTCGGCATGGAGTATACCGACGTCACCGGCGAAGCCGCCGCTGCGGCCTTTGATAAACTATCGGTACTGAACCTGTCCGATCCTGATCCTCATCCGCTGATTGAATTCTGGTTTTACGACCATCCGGCCCTGAGCAAGCGGATGGAGTTCGTTCGCTCCGTCCGACCGTAGGGAAGAATGCCACCGGTGAGTTGGCGCATCATGTACTCCCGGATAAAATATGTTGTACAAGCTCGTTGAGGAGACTATCATAACTTCATAGCTGGAGTGTGATAGTATGAATATTGATCCGTCGATTTTTAAAGCATATGACATCCGGGGCGTCTACCCCAGACAGATAAACAAAGAGATCGCTTATCAAATAGGCTATGCCCTGGCGGTCAGAATGAAACCGCATTCTATTGCGGTTGGCCGCGACATGCGGATTTCCTCGGATGAATTATTCGAGGGGCTGACCGCAGGTATAAACGATATGGGGGTCGATGTGATCGACCTCGGACTGATTTCCACCGACGGCCTTTACTTTGCCGTTGGTAAGCACGGTTATGATGGTGGCGTGATGATTACGGCCAGCCATAACCCCGCCCAATACAACGGCCTCAAAATCTGCAAGAAAAACGCGGAGCCGCTTTCAGGACAGGATGGATTGAACCAGATTCTGAAATTGATTCAGGAAGATAATCTTCCTGCCAAAGCGCCTTCCAAAGGTGTGATCGTCCGCAGGGATGTCAACGCCGCTTACGCCGAGCACTGTTTGTCATTCATTGATCAGAGTAAAATTAAGTCCTTCAAAATAGTAATCGATGCCGGAAATGGGATGGCCGGCGCCACCCTTCCTCCGGTGTTGGATCAGCTTCCCATCGATGTTACCCGTCTCTTTTTTGAACTCGACGGCACCTTTCCCAACCATCCGGCTTCGCCGATTGAGCCGGAGAATCTCGTTGACCTGGTGCGCACAATTGCCGAGAAGGATGCCGATTTTGGAGTCGCCTTTGATGGCGACGCTGACCGAATGTTTCTTGTCGACCGTTTTGGCAACCAGGTCGGCGGCGATATGGTGACGGCCTTAGTGGCCAAGTCACTGCTCAAAAAATCTCCCGGTGATACAATTCTGTACAATCTCATTTGCTCGCGGGCTGTCCCCGAATTAGTTCTCAAAATGGGTGGTACGCCGGTGCGTACCCGGGTGGGGCATGCTCTCATCAAGCCGTTAATGAAAGAACATAACGCCGTGTTTGGCGGTGAGCATTCCGGACATTTCTACTTTCGTGATAATTGGTTTGCCGACTCCGGTCTCATTGCCTTTTTGGTCTGTCTGGAATTGATGTCCGAAGAAGGTCGCGAGCTTCATGACCTGATCGCTGAAATTAATCCATATCATCGTTCCGGCGAGATTAACAGTCGGGTGGAGTCCGCCTCGGCAACGATAGAAAAAGTCGCCGAGGCATTTACCGATGGTCAGCAGGATCGCGTGGACGGTTTGACCGTGCAGTATGATGATTACTGGTTTAACCTCAGGCCTTCCAATACCGAGCCGTTGCTGCGACTGAATATCGAAGCTGATAGCCTGGAACTTCTGAAGGAAAAGACAGACAATCTGTTGTCTATCATAAGGGATTAGTTAATTGAATAAAGCGGATACAAAAATTCTCGTTGTCGATGACGCCGAAAACTTATTGGACCTGCTAATTGACACCCTGAATGCTATTGGCTATGAGCCGGTTGGTGTGACCAACGGAATTGAAGCGTTGGAAAAACTAAAATCGGAACAGTTTGATCTTGTCGTTTCTGATATAAAGATGCCGCAGTTGGACGGGTTGGGTCTTTTGGAAAAAGTAAGAACGCTTTATCCTGAGCTTCCGGTTCTTTTCATAACCGGGGTTGATGCACCCGAAGTAATTGGCAAATCCCAACCGAATGGGCTTCTGGCCAAACCGTTTCGCGTCTCTCATATAGAGCAGCTTATTAGCGACACTCTGAAAAGCAGGCAAGAGCCTGCATCGACCAGCGTGCGCAAAGTGATGATCGTTGATGACGATGATAATTTCCGTGACACCTTACAGGATGCACTGGAGCTCAATGATTTCAGTCCATTTGGTGTGGCCGCCGCCGATGAAGCGTTAGCCCAACTGGAGATGGGATCATTCGATGCTGTCGTCAGTGATATCAGAATGCCCGGTGCCGACGGATTTGAACTGCTCAAGCGGATAAAAAAAACCTATCCCAAGCTGCCAGTAATTTTGATCACTGCTTACCTATCAGACGAGGATATTAAAAAAACTCTGCCTAAATCCGGGGCCGATGGTTTTTTGGAGAAGCCGTTTGATGTTGATAGTCTCGTAAAACTGCTCAGAGGTCTTTCCCGCAATTAGATTTTGATTGGTTAATTTCTTGTACCAAAAAACCCCCTTGTAGTAAGGGGGTTTTATTGGCAGCTAAGTATTTTTATAGTGGTGTCGGTCAGGTTGAAGTGACCAGTCCACTTTGGTCTGTCTGGTTTTTGTCAGGCGGTCAGTTTAATGACCGCCTGATTATTATCCTAACAGATAGTAAAACGACAAAGTCGTTTTACTTGAGCAGTACCATCTTCTTGGTGTCGGTGAAGTTACCGGCAACCAGTTTGTAGAAGTAGACACCGCTGGCCAGGTCTGTAGCATCCCATTCGATGTTATGACGTCCGGCATTATAGTCGCCGACGAATCCGGCAACCTTCTGACCAGTTATGTTATAAATGGTCAGTTCAGCTTTGCCTGCTTCAGGAAGCGAGAAGCTGATATTGGTGCTCGGGTTAAACGGGTTCGGGTAGTTCTGCTTCAGAGCAAATTCGGTCGGGATAAGACTTAAGGCGATGGGGTTACCTTCGCGCGAAGCCATCTCGATCGACATTACATTACCTGTTACGTTGAGGAATTCACCGGCGAAGGAGTTACCTTCGGTGGAGTAAACCAGAACGCGGGTATTTACGCCGTCATAAGCGTATTTCATTTCCATATTGTCAACTAAGAGTTCAGGCGTAACGTTGCCTTCAACAACCAGATAAGCGGCGCTTATGTCAGTCTGATCAGCGATCGACATAACACCGGATTTGGTATGGATATAGCTGGCGTTTTTGGAAATAACTTCGTTGGTGACTTCCTTCGGATAAGGAAGAGCGTCGCCAACGATGACACGAATCAGATATACCAGATCGGCAACACTGAGGGCGATACCATCAGCATTGACGTCGGTAGCAGCTGTCTGTCCGGCGGGATTGATGTCAAAGACACCGATACCGTAGACAAAGTAGTTGGTGAACAAGACCGCGTCAGCGATTTCGTTGGCGATTTCGTTGAGGTTGACATCACCGCGAGCGTCGATCGAGTCGGCGCAAACGATATCAACACCACCGTTTTGGAAATCAACCAGGCGAATCGGATCCGGCTTGCCGTCTCCCAAACCTACATCACAGCTGGAATTAGCGCCAAAGAAGGACGGGAAGGCTACGTCGGCTTCAATCGGTGTAACGTTGTCATAGTCATAGACATGACGGCTGATGAACAGGGTGTCACCAGAGACCGAAGAGAAGGCGTTGTCGCCGCAGTCGTACCATACAAAGCGAATCGGTACGTACATACATTCCATAGTCCGATCATTAGTCACTAAGAAATCAAGGACGGCCAGTTCATTGACAGGACCAGAGAAACAGGCCGGATGGTTCATACCGTTGTTGTATTCGGCAATAGCGACTATACGAACGACGCCACTGGGGCAGGCGCTCGGGCCGCAGTTACCGGAAGGACCATAACGATAGGTGAAGTATTCCCAGCCACAGTCAGTAATAAGCTGACCGGGGAGGGCCACTGTCAGGATGAGAGCCGAAGCGTCATACTGGACCAGAAGATCATATCCACCCATTTCGTTGGCCGGAACGGTTGTATCATCGAGGAAAATCGAGACGGTCTCATGCTGACCCTGAATGGTCCCATGAGTCTTCTCAATAGTGACATCGATAGTCGGCAAAACACAAATAGTCACCACGCAGGTATCGGCGTTGGCCGGGCTGCAGGGGCTGCAAATGTTAGCGCCGTCAGTCACTTTAATCAAGAGATCAAAGCAGCCAAGGTAGCTGTTGTTCTCCATGGTTGCCCATTCCCAGTCACCCGTAGCCGGATCAACGGTCGGGGTTCCCGGACCGGAGAAACTGACCATCGAGTAAGCCAGAGGAGAAGGACCACCATCAGGATCGCTGGCCGTTACGCCACCGGACGCGGTCTCACCCCAGATCATCCAGGGGAGGTCGGTCGGACAGGCAATGGTCGGCGGATCGTTGTAGACACAGATCTCAAAATTGGTTACGGCAAAATCGCCGCAAACGTCAGTCACTGTAACTTCAACCGCATGTGTGCAAACGCCTGCACCGCCGGGAGACCAAGTGATGACACCGGTGTTGGGATCTATTATCATACCGGCAGGACCGGAAACGGAATAAGAAAGAGTCTCGCAACTGGCCTCATCGAGATCACTACCAAATGCCTGGCCAACATAGGTCATGGACCAATGAATGGTTTCATCAGGAATGGTAGCAATGGTTGGAACTATGTTGACAAATGTTACCACACCAGCATTGACGGTGGCCAGCACTAAGGCGCTGGTGGCACAGTCAACAAACTGGGTTTCATAAGGTACGTTACAATCAAGTCCGATAACGCCATCAAGCGTAACCGTTCCGGAACAAACGTTATTAGTGGTGAACTCAACCTGGGCTACGACTGTCGGGCCGGCGGCCAGACAGGCATCTCCAACATCAATCATCATACCGGCGATACGGATCGTATCAGGACTTACATTATCAACCCTACTGAGGTCAACAATGCGGTTGGTCAGGTTTACGAGACCTAAGTCCCAATTCACGCTCATAGCGTCGAAAAATGCACCGCCAGTGGTGGTACTGACTTCAAAGACGACTTCAAAGGCAGAGATATCACCAGGGGCGTCAACAGTAATGTTTAAGACATTACCGGCTACGCAGCGGTTAACATTCGGGCTGTCAAACGTGACTTCCTGAGCAAACGAATACGAAAACGCAAACACCAGCATAAAGGAGGTCAGCAACAAAGAATATAGCGTTCTTTTTTGCTTCATTAGTATGCTCCTTTAATAAATTAAAGGTCATTAAATCAACAGATGATTGTCAGATTGCATATAATCCGACAATTATCTCGCATGCCAATAAAGGTCATTTAACCTTAAAGGCACCCTTCGGTTAATCTGTATCAAAAGTCCGAGACCAAGCAAATAAGTCCCTAAACCAATGATAGCGATTAACTCTGAATTAGGAGATATCTTCAAGACGAATATAAAGCCGAAATATATCTTATCCCGACCGGTCTATTGTCTCTGTGAAAACCGAAAAGTAAGCTCTTCAGAAGTAGTAACGCAAAGCTATTCAAAACGTTACCGAAGGTGCTACAGGGTCAAAACAGAAGCGCATTTTACACAACTATTTCCCTAGACAAATATATTATACTAAATAATCCCATTCTGTCAAGACTTATTCTCATAAATAATCAACTCCTAATATACGTAGTAACAATATCAACCAAAATCAGACATATACGTGTAGGTGAGGGGGGGACTTGTCTTGAGCAATATATCTCATGCGTATACCAGGAATTGAGTATTCCCATAAAGAGATTAGTCGCTCCTGATAAGAGTGGGCCGGGAGCATAGCCAACAACCACCTCGGAGCGGCAATAGTTGTGATCAAATTCACAAGCAGAAGGTGTGATACGTAGGTTGGAAGCAAGTCTGGTGAATAGAATACGCGAGTCGTTTGTGAAGACAATCACAAGCCGGGCCGTTAGTGATTGCGATTAAGTTAATTTATATGGGAAATTCGTGCATCGTTTTCAGAAGCGTTAGGAGAGACAGCATTCGTATGATTATGTGAAAAGTCTCACAAGGTACCGACTTGCATTGGCCCAGTCAGCCAGCCTTTGGGACCAGAAGATAGCTGATTGCAATTACTGAAATAGTTGGCTTGTATTCTCATCGAGTTAGCTCAAA
>JAUXBO010000241.1 GCA_030619345.1 Candidatus Zixiibacteriota bacterium
TGGGGTAATTCTGATTGAGTTCAAATTCGATTGGCAGATTGTCCACCCTATTCATCACGGCGGTCGGTGAGCTTACGGAGACATGTCCTGAGATTACCGTTAGTTCGGTGGAGTCACCATAACCGGTGACCACATGAGGCGACAGACTATCTTCGAAAATTGGCTGGATCAGACTGCTGCCCATGTTATCTCCGGCGGTGAACCATATTGTTGCCAACTCGGAACTGCCGCCAGACCAGGAACTGTCCGGATATAGCGATGAAATTGTCATTCGTATTATTCCAGATTGGTCGTCGAAAACGAAAAAACGCTCCATAAACAGCGGCAGAGATGCAGTGAATTTTACTGAATCAATATGCATAAAACTGGTGTCATATCTTGCCGGAAGAATCAGCTTGTTGATGTCATTATTTTTTTTCAGACGAACCGCCAGACTCCCGGTTTCTCCTCCGTTGACATCAACAGAATCGATTATAAGAGTGTCGAAATAAAGCGGGTTGATTATTTGTGTATCAGGCGGTTGATTTATCTCCAACGTAAACGGTACGGTAAATTCTTTATTGTACGCAAAAGAATCACAGACTGTGATCGACGTGTTGTGCAGTCCGGCACCAAAACTTGAATCAGCAACGGTCAGTCGGATCGTATCATTATCCGAACCAGTTGTCCTGTCAGGTAAGAGCCAGTCGGCATATCCAACCGCATTCCACTGAAGGGTTCCCCCGCCGACGTTTTCTACGACTACAAAAGTATCAACCTGGGTGGCGCTATCGGCTATGACATGGATTGACTCCGGCGTGACGCAAAGTTCCGGTGTGTTGGCCAGGATGGAGACCGACAACCAGACTGTATCGGGAGAATTAGCCGCCCCCAATGCTTCAAAAACAACCATCTGGTTGTACAGTCCGGCGGTCAGGGTTGACGGGTCCACGGCGACAGTCACGGTTGCAGGAGCCTGGCCTGAATCGGGAATGACTGAAGCCCAATAAGGATGTGAGGTGACTCGCCAATTAAGCGTCCCTTCTCCCCAATTCTCTACCTGCACATTTTGGTATTGATTCGTCGGAAATTCTTCATGAGCGATAAAATAGAGCGTGTCTATCGAAAGTCCCAGGATCGGAGATATTACATCCAGCCTAACCGATACAACGGTCGATGAATCACCGGTAGCAATATCAACAAAAGTCAGTTGAGCCAGGTAGGTCCCGTTGGACAGGGTGTCGGTGTTCACGTTTAGCGTAACGGTAGAGGGCGTCGTACCATTGAGCGCAGAGAGATCCAACCATTCGGCACCCCCGGTAATATTATAACTCAAGGGATTATATCCATTGTGTTCTACCGAGAGAGTCACAGGTGTCGGCAAAGGTCCACCGCCTGACATTTCAAAATTCACGGCCGCCGGATTTACGACGATGCCACGGTCATTGTACTTGGACACCGAAGCGTAGATATCAAATTGACCGTTACGATAGTCTGACCAGGCCACATACCGATACTGTCCATCAAGCGCCACCGCCGGACTAAGCTGTATCGAGTCGCCGTCATTGTTGGCTCTAAAATTTGACTCACGGACCATTCCGGCGACATCTATCATCTGCCCGGTAATATCCCATAAGCTCCCATCGGTGGAGTCGGCCCAGATTATTGCCACATTGCCCATCCTGTCGGCAGCTATGGCCGGTTTGCGCTGCGCAGTCGAGGCTTCATCGGTATTGACCTGAATATTCTCGGTAATGGGTATTCCAAAGGTATCGATACGGCAGGAGTAGATATCCGGGTTATCGGGATAAACCCCGTTGCGCCAGTCGACCCACACGACCGTAAAGTGCCCGGCTCCGTCAGTGGCAATGTCCGGATGAGACTGTCGATTTCCCGGAGCATCGGTATTTACTTTCATATTTACACCAAAGCGGTTCCCCAGAGAATCAAAGCGCTGGACAAATATGTCGTCATCGCCCAAACGATTGTCATACCAGGTGACAACAAACCAGCCTTCGGGTGACGAAGAAACTCTTGGTGCATGTTGCTGCGCGGAAGAGGAATCATCGTTAATCAGAAAATTGCCACCGATGAGGGTTCCACCGGAAGCAAGAAGTTGTCCGTATATATCCCAATTGTTGTTACGATAGTCAGCCCAGACAACAACCCCGGCTCCCCAACTTGAAAGCGACAAATCGGGCGAGTCTTTAGCTGATGAGACGGATTCCAATGAAATACCCTGGTTGGGGCCAATGGGAGCCACAGCGCTATCGAACGGCTGCAGAAAGATATTGGGACTAAAGGGATAGCTTCCTTCTCGATAGTCAATCCAGACTGACGAGAATCTCCCAAATAGATCGGTGTGAATCTTGGGTAGGAACTGATAAGTTGAGTCATTGTCATTGACAACAGTGTTACGGCCTACGGAATTGCCATCAGTGTCGTAGCGTTGGATATAGATATCGGCCGTACCCCCGCGTCGGTCAACCCAGGTAATTGCAAAACTGCCGTCACCAGAGACCGCAATTGAGGGATCACTTTGCTGGACAGCTGCTCGGTCGTCGTTGACTATAAAATCAGTCAACTCGGTCATTGATCGGGCTGGGGCAACCAAAAGCAGAACGCCCGCTATCAAGATTGTCAACGTAGCATATTTCACCACGTTGATTCATTGCAAAAAAAATGCCCGTTTCTTAGAAACGGGCATTTACATTCTTGTCACACTGTCTAACTCATTGTCATCCGCTCGCTTGCCATGTGCAAGACAGGGAGTACGAAGGGTTCATCATCGAAAAACCAGAGGCTCAAATGGAAATTACTTCCTCAATGCAGGGAAGCGAATTCCTCTCATCCAGCGTTAGACTTTCTTCTTCTTGTGACGGTTAGCGCGTCTGCGTTTTTTCCGCTTGTGCGTCTTAATTTTCTGGCGCTTGCGCTTCTTACCGCTGGGCATCAAACCTCCATTCTAAAACGATACCAATTATATCGCCAGCTTGGTAATCATGTTCTTGAACTCGTTCGACGGCTTAAATACCGGGACCTTGCGGTCAGGCACAGGGACAACTTCTCCTGTGCGCGGATTACGAGCCTTACGGGCCTTGCGAAGCTTTACCTTGAAAGTACCGAATCCACGAATCTCGATATTATGGCCGTTTTCGAGCGACTTTTTTACCGTGTCGAGGAAAGAATCCACAACGACGGCAACGTCTGTTCTGGTAAGACCTGTCCTCTCAGCGACCTTTTCTACCAAATCAGCTTTAGTCACGACTACCTCTCCTGGCTATCTATACCTATTTACTTTTAATCCAATCAAATGAGTCTGTCACTGACTCGAAAGTCTGGTAACCTCTTGTGACTCGTTATGATACACTATCTGGAGAGATAAGAAAAGGAAAAATTCAACAATTTCAAGTCTTTTTTTCGCTGAATGGCAATAACTTAGCGATAAAGATACATTAGTTCGGGTCCCTTAATTGATTGGTCCAAACGACCATCAATCTTGCGCAAAATCCCCTCCATGAGGTCAAAAACGCCGATTTTACGCTTTTTATAGGGTCTCACCAGGGCCGGTTCACCCTCAATTTCGGCCAATTCACTGGCCAAATCTATCGCTTCCTTGAGGCCACCCAGAGTATCCACCAAGCCAAGATTGTAAGCTTGAAGACCTGTATACACGGAACCGTCGGCCAAGGGATAGATATCATCAGCACTCATTCCACGCCCTTCGGCGATGGCCGCGATAAATTGTTCGTAACTATCCATTACCACCGACCTTAACATCAGCTCTTCTTTTTTTGTCATCGCCCGAGAAGAATTCCCTACATCTTTTAGTTCACCGGACTTTACCGTCTCGGTAGCGATGCCGATTTTGCCAAACAGATCTTCGAAAGTATAAAATTGAAATATGACACCTATGGAGCCGGTGATCGTTCCCGGGTTTGCAATGACACGGTCGGCACCGCAGGCGATGTAGTAGCCACCGGAAGCAGCGACGGAAGCCATAGCAGCAACAACCGGTTTGCGATCTGTCGCTCTCCGAACAGCATCATAGATCTCTTGTGAAATAGAGACACCGCCGCCAGGCGTGTTGAGGTGGATGACAATTGCTTTGATCGAATTGTTATCGGCCCAGTCGTCGAGTTGTTCAACGATGGGTCTTCCGGTCTCTTCCGTAATAACATCGAACAATTCGATGATCCCCACCTGTTCACCAAAACCAGTGATTTCAAAATCGCCTTCGCCGGTCAACGCTCCGAGGAACATCAGACCAAAAAAACCA
>JAUXBO010000043.1 GCA_030619345.1 Candidatus Zixiibacteriota bacterium
GGATGGTTGTGAGAATTGAGAGTTTTTGCTCCTGCACGGAAAGGTCTTCCCGCTTTATCTGCCAGAAGTCGGCATAGAAAGCCAGGCCAGCAACAAAAGTAAATGCTCCGGCCAGAAACAGAAAGCCCTGAACCAAGTCGATATAGATGTAAGCGGATTGAAGAAATAGTTCAGGGTAGACTTCAAGACCCTTGATAGTCTGCCATGTTGCGACCGAGAACAGAAGAGCTGAACCAAACAATGTCTGAACTCGTCCAGGTAGTTCTCGGTGTTTGAAAAACTGGAGTCTGACAATTATAAAAGTAGAAAACAGCACGACTGCCAACGGGTAAATCAGTGATGTCACCCAGGATGGCATCAACTTATCTCGACAATCTCGCCATGCAGTGTAAAGGCATCAGCGGCCGTAATCCTAACTGGAACAACGCTTCCCTCGGTAAGATTTTCACTGGTCGGAAAAATCACTGTCTTGTTTCCTTCAGTTCTGGCCCGCATGGATTCCTTGCTCCGGCGAGAGAAGCCCTCGACCAGCGAGTTGCGGACTTCGCCGACCTCTCTTTGGTTCTGCTCGTAGGCTATTTCTTGCTGCAGCTTTATCAGGCGATTAAGGCGACGGATTTTCGTCTCTTCCGGCACGTCGTCATCGTACTTGGCCGCGGCAGTTCCGGGGCGCACTGAGTAACGGAACATGAAAGCGCTGTCATACCGCACCTTCTCCACCGCCTCTAACGTCTGAAAATACTCGTCTTCGGTTTCACTCGGAAAGCCTACGATTAGATCGGTCGTGATGGAAACATACTCCAGGTGCGACTTGATGTATTCAATAATCTTAAGATAGTGTTCAAGGGTATAAATGCGACCCATCTTTTGCAAAATACGATTGGACCCTGATTGCAGCGGAAGATGTATATGTGGTAAAATCTTGTCCGATGACGCCATAACATCGACCAATTTTCGGGAGAGGTCTTTGGGGTGCGAAGTCATATAGCGAATACGCGAGATATCAGTTTCGGTCGCGACTCTTCGCAACAGTTCCGGGAAGTCTACATCTTCGTAAAGATAACTGTTTACGTTTTGTCCCAGGAGCGTAATTTCCACGACTCCTTCGGCAGCCATTTCATTAGCCGCATTGATAATGTAGTCGGCGGAGTGAGCGCGCTCTTTCCCCCGGACGTAGGGAACGATACAATAAGTACAAAAGTTGTCGCAACCGCGGGAGATAGTGATGAAGCCTGAGTACGGAGTCTCCTTGATCGGCACTATCATATCCATATTTTCATGGCCAAAAGCAGTCATCACCGATTGCGACCCCTCGATACCCTCAATAACATCGGGAAGTTCAAACAACCGGTCGGTCCCGAGTACGTAATCCACATGCGGAACTTTATTAGAAAGATCCTCCCCCAGCCTCTGGGCCATACATCCTACAACGGCGACTTTAAGATTCGGTTTACGGCGTTTGAACTTGGAGATTTCACCCAGACGTCCGTAGATTCGATCTTCGGCCTTTTCCCTGACGGAACAGGTGTTGAGTATGATCAAGTCAGCATCTTTTTCCTCGCCCACGCGACGATATCCCCTCGTGGTGAGGGTGGAGGCAAGGATAGAAGAATCCGCCATATTCATCTGGCAGCCATAAGTCGATATATGAAAAGTCTCTATTTCTCTTTCTTTACACACGTCAATACCCCGGGGATAAGAACCTCTGAGTAGTCTTAAACTCGAAAAAATGATACGATATCCATACTAAATAGCAACCAAAAAAGCTGCATAAAAAAAGACCACGGTACTCATGCACCGCGGTCTTCAACAGAGGGGTAAAATCAATAGCTTAGTTCACACATCCCATCAGGAGCGGAGGACCTGAATTAAACAAGTAATCGACTAGGACGGTCAGGTCGGTAATGGAAATGTCGCAGGAAGCATCTACATCTACAAGATTCGGAACTACGGGTGCCGGTCCCCCCCCAAACATATAGTCAACCAATGCGGTGACGTCGCTGATATTGAGTTCGAAACTAACATCAAAATCACCCGGCACACCACCGGTCATTGGCAGGATGTTCAGAGTGAAAGGCTGTTTATCCCGGTAGAATTCATGCCGATCCAGAACGTTGACCGTGAACGAAAAACTGCCGACCTCAGAGGTAGTGCCACTGATGATGCCACTGCTGTTAATCGTCAACCCGGCAGGCAGGCTGCCCTCATTGATGCTGAAAGTGAAGTCACCGGTGCCGCCACGCAAGTTCACGGTATCCTCGTAAGCAACAAGCTGCTCGCCGTCACCCAGGTCACCATCAAATGAAATGAGGTGCATTGTCCACGCTTCATCCGAAGTGTATTTTAAAACCCATTTGGAAGGATCCAATTTAACCGTAGTACTCGGCTCAGGATTATTATAACGAGCCGTCTTATCACGAATGTCAGCCAAAATCATACTGGAATCGCCACCGGATGCGTATTGGAAATAAAGATCAAGCGGCATCCGGAACACATGGGGATTGGTGGTCTGCTTCTGCCTTACATGCACATAGATATCGTATCCGGTCGAATCCGCAGGTTCCTCCCAATATGAGAGAGCATAATCCGGGCGATAGGTACCGTAAATCCAGTCTTCAAAAAACCAATCCAACTCGACCCCGGTGGCTTGCTCGAACACATCCCTGAACTCCTCGGTAGTAGCCGCGCCGTGCTGATAGGGTGAATTATAATAGGCGTTGACACCCAGATTGAACAAAGAATCCCCCAATACTCCGCGGAGCATGTGGCATACCCAGGCGCCCTTATCGTAGACGATGGTACTAAAAATATTCCAGACATCGGTCGTGTCGCTGATATAGATTGTACCACCACCCGAGTAGGCCATGCCGTTCATATAACTGTGGTATGTTGCCCAGCCGTATTTCTCAAGGTTGTACACAGCTTCAGCATAAGATGCCCAGCCTTCATTGAGCCAGATATGTGACCAGGACTCGCAGGTTATCATGTCGCCCCACCACTGGTGCGCTGCCTCGTGGACAACTACGGGAAGAGAGAATCCAAATGTACCGCCGGTCATTGAGGTCATTGTCTGATGCTCCATACCGCCACCCCACAAAAAGTTGGCATGCCCGTATTTCTCTTGATCAAAGGGATACTGACCGAAGGCATTGGAAAGCAGGGTCAGCACCTCGGGGGTTACATCGTAATGAGTCAGAGAATAAGCATACATGTCGGGGTACACAGCGTGTACGAGAAGCATGCTGTCCGCGCCACCGTTGAAATACCAGGTGTCTTCCCAAACCGTATAGGAAGAAATGGCGACCGAGAAAAGATAAGACACCATTGGGTAACCGACGCGATAGTGATAGGTATGGGCGTTGCCGGTTGTGTCGACAGACTGGATCAAGCCGTTCGACGCAACATAAAAGGCGGTGTCAACAGTCATCGATATGTAGAAAGAATCCGCTTTGTCATCCATCCTATCTTTGCATGGCCACCAGGTACGGGCAAAATACGGCTCGGAAAGTGAAGCGATCACTCTGGCTCCCGAATACCAGCCGAATGAAAAGGCCTGAAAACCGCCTTCAACAGGATGTCCGTGATAATAAAAGTCAAACTCGAATTGCTCACCTTGAGCGTACGCCTTGTCAAGGGTAACGGTTACAACATCGCCGCTCCGGGTATAGCTGTTGACGCCCGATGGATTCACGATGGAGTCCACTATCATGTTGTAATAGAAGTCGACCTGCACCTGACTGACAGACGGGTCCACTGCCTCAGCAACAAATTTGACAACCCCGTACAGAATCTCGGTAGTATCGTTTACGCGAATATCTATGTCATAAAAGAGGACATCGTAATTCGTTTGTGTACTGGCACCTACCTCGGCACTCTTGAGTCTACTTGAGAATTCCTGGTCAAGTATCGACCTTGCCTTACCCTCCCAGAGCTTTTCGTGAATCTGTGTCGGGGTTGCTTTGTCCCAATCGATAACGTCATCATCGGTGCCTGCAAACGCGGAAGCAGCTACCAGAAATAATCCTACTACCAAGATTGTTTTTGCACTGTTCCAATACCTAATCACCCGAACTACCTCCTACCTGCAGTTGCCATTTAACTCGTTGTCAATTATACACTTATCGGCGCACCAATAAGGCCGTAGTACACCCTCAACGTACCAAAGATAGCGAAATTGTCAAGGCGAAAACAGGGTGGCGCAGAATATACCATACAGTACGATTAACGGCTGATAACAGCCCACACTGAAGCTCTTGTCATAAACAAAAAAAGGCGCCGCCAGCTATTGGCAACGCCTTGATTTCGCGGTCCAGTTATTCCGAACCTGCTACTTATATGGATTACCGCAGGGGATGTCCCCACCACCCCAGAGGTATTCGACGAAATAAGTTAGATCAGTAATGTCTATCCGGTGATCACAGTTGAGATCGCCGACCACAAGCTCTGGTTCGGGCAATGGTCCACTGGCAAAGAGGAAATCGACGTTGGCCACCAGATCGATAATGTTTATCTCGGCGTTGTAATCCCAGTCACCGTGAAAACGCCATACCTGCATAGTCACAGTCACTGTCTGAGGCGAGTTGGTGCCTTCGACAGCCTCCACCAGAAAGGTGTCAGTGTACTGTCCAAATGGGAATCCAGCCGAGTTGAGATTGAAGTCAAAAGATCCGGGCACGTTCCCTTCGGTGATGTTGGGATAAATCCAGGGAATAGTTTCGTCAATAGTCCACTCCATACAGCCTCCGAACCGGTTGAGAATTTCCAGTAGTACCTCCGGAGTCGGACCACTGTTCTCCTGGGTTGGGACAGTGTAATTGTCTACAGAGAGAAATATTTCGGGGTCACTAATTCCCGCTGACATATCGAATCGCACAAATATCGTATCCGGTGAATTGATTGCCGTGGGGGCATTGACAATGATAGTGTCATAGTATGTACCCAGCGGCAACTGAATGTCGTTGGCAGTGGCCATGACGAACATCGGAGCAAATCCAGAATCATAATCCAGAGTCAGAAAGTCAGATTCATATTCCAGATAGACCTTTACCGGATCATCCCCCCCATAATTAGTAATAGCAAAGAACTGGGTTGGCATATATACATTGGCGCCCATATCACATTCGAACACCATAAACCTGATGGTGTCGATTGTCGCAATAATCTGCGCCGGCGTTGACGTGAACTTCAGATTGAATACTACCGGAACCGGTGAGTTGATGGCTTCGGGAGAATGAACCCAGATGGTATCAAAGAAGCTGTCACCGTCGGACCCGGAAGTCACTTTAAAGTCGACCGATACCTCCTGCGTGGCCGAGCCAGATGCAGGTGTTGTGGTTAATATACGAGGTGAGGTTTCAGTCAGCGTGTACGTCAGGTTACCTGCACCACCGTTGCTAATAGTGAATGTCCTGGGTGGGATAGTCGAGGTCGGAACCGGAACCGTTACCACGCGGAAAAGAGTATCGATCTCAATAATCGGTAGGTCCGAGCCCACCGATAGCGTTACGGGAACCAGGACCGGATCGTTGGTCGCAAACGGGTCTGAAACGACAATCGTGTCATAGAAAGTATCGAAGCCAAGTCCGGTTATATCCACCGATAGAGTAACACCGCCGGAGTCAGTACCAGCCATCGGCATTAGCGAGAGCCAGCCTGAACTGCTGGTGACACTCCAGTTCAGGATCGAGCCACCGCCGTTGGTGATAGTCATTATCTTATCGGCCGGATTGGAACCACCGGCGATACCATTGAAGAAAAAGACGCTCGGGTCAACTGAAATCACCGGAGGTGGTTCCACTAACTCCAGAGATATAATAACCTGCTGAGGCGAGTTATCTGCCTCCACTGCTTCCACCAAAATAGTATCCTGATAAAATCCGGCGGCAAGTCCAATGCTGTTCACCATCACATTGATTGTTCTGGCAGTAGTCCCCTGAATCGGGCTGAGCACAATCCAGTCGGCATCCTCGGTAAGCGTAAAGCTCAGCGGGACGCCATCGGAAGTAACCTGGAAACTCTGTGGTGTCGGGGAGCTGGAACCGGCCGTTCCGCTGAAATGCAGTGAGTCGGGAGTCAAAATAAGATTCGATTCCTGGGGTGCGCTGGGGTCAAAAACAACGAAGCAATGCGGACCACTCCAAGTGGGGAATCTATCTCCTCCGGTTGTCGACCATTTCCAGGTACCGGCAGGCGGGAAATAGCAAGAATCGAGACAGATTGTCTTTTTGTGATTGCTGGCTGCAATTGGTCCAATCGTCATGGTGTAAGCTATCTCGTTGAATCCATCCGGGATACCCGGCGCAAAAATCCGGAAACCAGAAAATCCTATCGTATCCGCCCCGGAGCCGGTAATACTGAAAGAGTTGATAAAAGTCTGTTCAAAATGGGTAGCATTAATCGCGCCGGTTTCAGCTCCGGTGGTTGTATTCCACAGCGCTCCATCAGGTGACATAATTTCAAGTCCGGCCGTAATACCGGTCGCACTGGCCTCCGCATCATTCTCGACCCGGATATGGAATACGATTGAGGTATTTATGTTCAGGGTGTCGCTGTTCCAAAGTCCGTCCACGTGATCCAGTGAATAAGCTCCCTGTCCCTGTGCGAAAACGGATGTTGAACTGAGCATTAGCGTTAGCACCGACAAAAACAGTACTTTTCTCATCACTCGCCTCCATGCATAAAAGTGATACTCTTTTGGATTACTACCGTCGCAATTAAAGAACGATTTATTAAGTCTGCGAATTTCAAAACTGTCAAACCTGTCCGGCGTTGCCCGCGCGTATTGTTATTAATCAAATCCACAGTTTCGCAATTGTCTGCCGACGGTCCCCGTGCTCATCCTACCGACCGACATTCGCAAAATCAGGGCTGGAACATTAATACAGTGTTAATATTAACATAGACTTAGATAGGCCAAACTGTCAAGGAAAAAGTCAGAATACGACGGCAGCAATCAGCTTTTCTTGCGCGGACTTGCAGCTTTGGTACGTTTGCGGCTGCCGGTGGATTTCTTTTTGCGGGCTTTGGCGATCTCTTTGGCAAACACTTTTTCCAGAGTAAAGGCTGATGGCGTGAAATCCATCAGGCAGGTCTCGAACAGATCATCGACTCGTTCAATGAATGTAAACTTGGTTTTGCGCAAGATCTCCTTGGGAAGCTCTTTGAGGTCTTTCTTGTTTTCTTTGGGCAGTGCCACGTGGAATATCCCAGCGCGATACGCTGCTGAGATTTTTTCCTTAATTCCGCCGACAGGCAATACCCGACCACGAAGAGTAACTTCACCCGTCATCGCGATATCGTTTCGGATCGGTCGTTCGGCCATGCATGAGGCGATAACCAGGCAGACCGTTATTCCTGCCGAAGGTCCATCCTTGGGAATTGCTCCCGATGGGAAATGTATATGAATATCAAAATCGTTGAAATCACTGAAGTCGATACCAAGCATATCAGCCTTGGAGCGCACATAGGAGTGAGCAGCTTGGATAGATTCTTTCATCACCTCACCCAACGACCCAGTGGTAAGAATGCCGCCCTCGCCCTTCATTTTGAGACCCTCAATAAACATCAGGTCTCCCCCGGATCCGGTCCAGGCCAACCCGACGGCGGTTCCTATTTCCGGCTGATTGTCCGGCTTTTCCGGAATGAATATTTGCTGTCCGAGATAGGTTGACAGATTGGTCTCGCTGATACGCCAAATTTTCTTCTGTTTATGGGTCGTACTCTTCTGTTCCGCTTTCTGCAGCGCGATTTTCCTACATATCTTTTCAATCTGCTGCGCAAACGATGACAACCCGGCTTCCATAGTATAGTGGTTGATTACTCTTGCCAGAACTTTGTCCGTCAGTTTGAGTTCCGATTTCTGAATCTTGTGCTTCTTAAGCAGCGATGGAATAACATACCGTTTCGCAATTACGATTTTCTCTTTCTCAATATAGCCAGGGAACTCCAGAATCTCCATCCGGTCCAGGAATTGTTCAGGAATTTCCTCATATGAGCGTACAGAACAGATGAAAATGACCTTGCTCAGATCAAACGGCACACCAAGATAATTGTCAAGGAAACGAGAATTCCTGCGAACATCGATAACTTCCAGCAAAGCTGTGTTGACTGATGAGTCATTCTCGATGTTGAAATAATCTATGTCCTCTATCAATATTACCGGATCGCAGCTGCCGGCATCCTTGAGCGTCCTGATGATCTTGCCGGGCATGGCTCCAAGAAATGTTCTCGGCGTACCTTTCACCTCGGAAACATCGGCAATACCGCCCACTGATATTCTGATGAACTCCTTCCCCAAAGCATAGGCTATAGCACGCGCCAGAGCAGCTTTGCCGGTTCCATGAGCGCCAACGATGCAAAGAGTTGGTCCCTCGGCGACACCACCGAGAAGTTTTCGTACCGAGAGACGTTGTAATATTTGCTCCTTGATCGAAGTGGGGCCATAGTATTCATCGGTCAGGATTTTCTCAACCTGGGCAATCTCGTATTCTTCCGGCGTACACTTGCCCCAGGGAAGAGCCAAAATCCATTCGAGATAGTTCTTGGTAACACCATACTCTGCCGAGGCGGTCGACAATTGAGAAAGACGGTCGGCTTCAATAACGGCCCGTGATACAACCTCTGCGGGAAGATTCTCATTCCCCTTGATAAGATTTTTCAGACGGACTGATTCTTTTTCCTCAGTGAAGTCTTCGCCGAGTTGTTTTCTTATCTCGTGAAGCTGCTGCCGAAGGAAATGCCTTTGCTGGTCTCTTTCAATCGCCTGGCGAGCGTTTGAGTCGATTTTTTTCCACGTTGCCGCACGACTTAGTTCGGCGTTCAAATACTCAAGCAAAAGATCAAAGCGCTGGTCAAGATCAAAGGCATCAAGAATCTCTTGTTTTCCGGCCAGTGAGAAACGGAACTGTGCCGCTACCGTATCAGCCAGAAGTGGAGGTTCAGAGGAATTCATTTTGACTATATGCGTTATTTCTGAAGCGTAAGTCGGGTCGATCCCGGTGATCTCTGCTACAATCGAAATCACCCGATCGATGCGTTCCTTCATGTTTCCGGGCACAACCACAGGCTCCGCGAACCAACCAGCCGAAGCGGTAATATACGGCTCGGACGAACTAACTTTTTGAAGGACGGCGCGCTTGATACCTTCAATGGTGACCAGCAAAGATTCTCCGGGCCCTTTTCGTTTGTCACGGATTCTGGCCAGAACACCGACCTGGCTGATTTTTTGGCGCTCACCGGCAGCATCGTCCGAGGGCGACCAGGCGGCGATGAAATCTCTCTTGTCGGCCAGACATTGCTTGATTAGCTCAACATTGGTGGGTAAGCCTATCTGGAGAGTAAGCATACTCCCCGGAAACAGCACACCGGTCTTAAGAGGCAGGACAGCATAGCTGTCTACCTTATCAGCCGCCATAACCGGAATTCTTTTGTCAGACTTTATAATCATATAATCAAATCAGCTCCGTTCTAACAGTATCGGCCACCCAGTCAACGACTAAAGAGATGGCAGACTGAATAATAATCATTTGATCGCAAGTTGGCTACAATTCTTATACGGCTCGGCAAGACCGACAGCTTCGGTAAATAATTATGGCACACAAACTGCTTGAACCGACCGCTATCCGCAATTAGCTTATCTGGATGGCGTTAAACAAACGAGGCTTATTTTGAATTTGCTGATTCTCGATGAAAGTGACAGAATTTCTGAAAACAGTTTTCGGGTAAGTGGAAATCGCCAGGACCACATAATCCGGGTACTCAAACTGGGCACAAACGACCAGATTAGGGCTGGGATCGTAAACGGTTCTATCGGATCGGCCAAAATTGAGCGATCTGATAAAACCAGCATTACTTTGAATTTTGTAGCAGATGAAAACCAACTGCCTGATCCCATCCCGTGCGTGGATATTATCTGCGCTCTCCCTCGCCCTCAGACGGTAAGAAAAGTCCTGAACCTCGCTGGCACTTGGGGAGTTCGTAAGCTAGATTTCATTCGTGCCAACCGGGTTGAGAAGAGCTATTATCACTCCCCTCTATTGCAGCCTGATAAGATGAGACCGTATCTGTTGGAGGGTCTCAGTCAGGGCAAGCAGACACGTCTTTCACTGGTCAGCGTCCATGAGAGATTCAAGCCCTATTTTGAAGATGTTTTTATCCCGAACGATTCAGCCGACTCCGAGAGTAGCCTCAAACTCCTTCCTCACCCCGAGGCTGAATCAAATTTGAGCCAAGTCTTCCAATCAACAAATCGCCGAATCGTGGTTGCGATAGGCCCCGAGGGCGGCTGGGTCGATTTCGAGATCGAGTTCATGATGGAACTTGGATTCAGTTGTTTCCGGTTGGCTCGTCCGGTCCTTCGGGTTGAGTCGGCTGCTATAGCTGCGCTATCGCAGATCGAATTGCTCTCTGATTTCGACAAATTCTGTTCTGAACGGAACTAAAGAGAGGTTCGACAGTTTCCGAAGTATATAGAATACATCACCTGCCGGACGGTGCCTTGCCTGTGAATCCGTAACAAGGAATATATTATGAGATGTGATAGTATTGCTCAATCAATAGGGCACACGCCTCTGGTAAGATTAAATCGCCTCGCCGACAGCAGCTTTGCCACGGTTTACTTGAAGATGGAGAGTTTTAATCCCTGCAGTTCGGTGAAGGACAGAATCGGCCTGGCCATGATTGAGGCCGCCGAAAAAGATGGCCGGTTAAAAGAAGGTATGACAATTGTTGAGCCAACCTCCGGCAATACCGGGATAGCGATCGCTATGGTAGCGGCGTCCAAAGGATATAAGTGTGTGCTGTCAATGCCGGAATCAATGACGTTGGAACGACGCGCCATCCTGAGAAGTCTCGGTGCGGAAATTCACCTCACTCCGGCTGATAAAGGGATGAATGGCGCTCTTGCCAAGGCAGCTGAAATCGCCTCTCAGGGCGACAACTTTTTCTTTCCTTCGCAATTCGACAACCCAGCCAATCCGGGGATACACTTTACCACTACCGGTCCGGAGATCATTGCTGACCTTGACGACATCCATCTCGACGCCTTCGTAACCGGAGTCGGAACTGGCGGAACTATCAGTGGAACCGGGAAAGCTCTAAAGCAGAAATATGACTGTCGTATATGTGCCGTCGAGCCGGATGACTCACCGGTACTTTCCGGCGGAGAGCCTTCGCCACACAAGATTCAGGGAATCGGCGCAGGATTCATTCCGGACAATTACGACGGTTCAATAGTGGATCAGGTTCTGCGAGTTACCAATGACGAAGCTTTTGAAACCTCGCGTCAACTCGCCCGGCAGGAAGGAATCCTGGCCGGTATTTCATCCGGAGCC
>JAUXBO010000107.1 GCA_030619345.1 Candidatus Zixiibacteriota bacterium
AGTATCGCTTTTGGGATCATGTCATTCGTGATGATGAGGACATGAATCGACATATTGATTACATTCATTACAACCCGATTAGGCATGGATTGGTCAAGGGACCAAAAGAGTACGATTATTCCTCGTTTGGTGAATATTTGATGAACGGAAGATACAGTTCGGATTGGGGTGTTAAGGATGGGCCGGTTTTTGAAGGGGAATATGGGGAATAGGGAATTGAAGTTGTCGAAACCGAAGGGGTTTCGACCTACAGGGACTTTAAGTGAAAGGTGTAAGAATGAAAAGTGATTTCTGTATCGTAATCGTACTACTATTGACATTGACTGTAGCAGCAAGTGCGACGGGCGATGAGATTTTTGAGACGAAGATAGATTTGCGAGAAGCCGTAGGGAGAATCTACCTCATGGATCATAAAACGCGAGTCGGTACTCCATTTGTCGCAGGCAATACTCTGAATATTTTCACTCCGGCGCATGTGGCGTTAGAGGATAGTCTGTACTACAAGCCATATGGAAACGAATATTGGTATGGTGTCATTCTCAAATATATTTTGAACGATTATGACCTAGCTATTTATCGCAGAAAGGCTGGACGTCAGCCAGTAGCGCTAAAGATCGGTAGCTTCAATAAAGTGCATATAGGAGATACAATCCATTACATGGGATGGGATTCAGACACGGTTCTTACTTATGCAACGGGAATTGTGGAGTCTAAGGGTCAGACTCGACGAGGAAATGAGAGCATCGACTTCATTGAATTCAAAGGGAATTGTGTTCCAGGATACTCTGGCGGGCCTGTTCTGAATTCAGCAAAGGAAGCGATTGCAATGATTGTTCAGGGTTACGATCTACATTCAATTAAGGTCAACAGAAGTTGGAGAGTAATAAGAGCGTTTTCGATAGACTTGCTAAGGGTGTTGGAACAAAATGTCTTAAATTCCACAGTTGAAGATAGTGTGGCCAACTCGGGCGATATCAGTCTCGAGCAGGCTGAAGATTTGTCAGATTGAATATTGATTTCAATCCCCTATAATTTGTGATACCAAACCTACCCTCCGTGCGTTATAATAGGTAAGTAAGAGGTTGCGGGGAAGCAGCCGATCATATCTATAAGGACCAAATCATGAGACCGGATCAAGAAACAGAACTATCTGATAATGCAATCGCTGTGCTCGAAAGGCGCTATCTCCTCAAGGACGACAAAGGAGATCTGATCGAGACGCCGCGTCAGCTGTTTGAGAGAGTAGCCAACTTCATTGCCGAAGCAGACCGTAACTACGAAGTTGATGAGGTTGGGGTGAACAGGTCGGCGGCGCGATTCTACCAAATGATGGCCTCGCTCGAATTCCTCCCCAATTCACCGACCCTGATGAACGCTGGAAAAAAGAATGGTCAGTTGTCGGCCTGTTTTGTTCTCCCGGTCGGTGATTCGATGGAAGAGATATTCGAGACCAACAAACATGCCGCCTTGATTCACAAGACTGGCGGCGGGACCGGTTTCGCCTTTTCACGTCTTCGTCCGCAGGGTGCGGTGGTGGCGTCAACTTCGGGAGTCGCTTCGGGTCCGGTATCATTCATGAAAGTATTCAATGCTTCCACCGAGGCGGTCAAGCAGGGTGGCACCCGGCGCGGCGCTAATATGGGGATTCTTCGGATCGATCATCCGGATATTCTGGAGTTTATTTCCTGCAAAGAAGACACGGCTGACATCACGAATTTCAATATTTCGGTCGGGGTGACAGATACGTTTATGGAGGCGCTCACCAAAGGGGAGAGCTACTCGTTGATCGATCCGCGCACCGGCAGCGCCTACGAAGTCGACGGTGAAAAACAGCAACTTAAGGCGGCGGATGTTTTTGATCAGATCGTCCGACATGCCTGGGCAACTGGTGAGCCGGGGATAATTTTTATTGACCGGATGAATCGCGCCAACTCGACTTATCCTAACGAGACTATTGAAGCAACTAACCCGTGCGGTGAACAGCCGCTTCCTCCGTATGATTCCTGTAATCTTGGTTCGATTAACTTAAGTAAGTTTATCTTTGATCCTTTGCCCAACGACTATGATAAATCCCGTCCTGAGAGCGGCGTTGATTTTGATCGGATGGGGCAGACGGTACGAAATGCAATCCACTTTCTCGATAACGTTATCGATCAGAACAGCTATCCGATAGATGAGATCGAACAGCAGACGCGGAAAAACCGTCGGGTCGGCCTTGGGGTCATGGGTTTCGCCGACGCCCTCGGTGAGCTTGATTTGGCTTACAATTCGGCCAGCGCTTTTGAACTGGCTGAGAAAGTGATGTCTTTCATCGAAATCGAGGCGCGTAAGCAATCTTCGGAATTGGCCAAAACGCGCGGTAGATTCCCCAACTGGGAGAACTCTATCTATGCCCGTGAAAATGTGGCCATGCGTAACGCGACCGTCACGACCATCGCGCCCACCGGGACAATTTCGATCATAGCCGATTGTTCTTCGGGGATAGAACCGCATTATGCTCTATCGTTTGAGCGCAACGTTATGGATGGAACGAGGCTGGTGACATTTAATCGATTGCTCAAGCAACGGCTGGAACAGCACGATCTTGCGACCGAAGAGATATTTGAGAAAATCAATTCCTCTCGTTCGATTCAGGATATGGCCGAACTGCCTGATTCGATCAAGTCGGTTTTCCTGACGGCGGCGGATATATCTCCGGAGCAGCATGTCAGGATGCAGTCGGTTTTTCAGAAGTACACGGATTCTTCGGTGTCGAAAACGATCAACTTTCCGGAGCAGGCGACCCCTGAACAGGTTCATCAAGCTTTTCTGAACGCCTACGAATTTGGCTGCAAGGGGGTGACTGTTTATCGGGATAACTCGCGGCCATACCAGGTCCTCTCGACAGCAATATCTGGCTCCGCCACCGAAGGGAGTGGCAAAATAACAGAAAGGCCGTCTGTTTTGCAGGGTTTCACCGAGAAAATTCGGACTGGCTACGGCAATCTTTATGTCACGGTCAATATCCGGGATGGCCAGCCATTTGAGGTGTTTGCCCAAATTGGTAAGTCCGGGTATTCGACCATGGCCGACACCGAGGCGATCTGTCGCTTGATTTCCATATCTTTGAGAGCGGGCGTTTCAATCGGCCAGATAATCCGGCAACTACGGGGTATCGGAGGGGCTTCGCAGATCTATACCGATGGTGCCAGGGTGACTTCTATTCCGGACGCCATTGCGCAAGTTCTGAACAGGAGATTTGCTGCGGAATCGGATTCCTCTGTTATAGCCGATTCAGAAATATGTCCCGACTGTTCTCAGGCAATGAGGTATGATTCCGGTTGTTACTGTTGTCAATTTTGTGGTTATTCTAACTGTTAGTTTAGCCGATAATAATTAAGACAAGCCGAAAAGCTTTAGTTTGGAAAATTGATACAAAATATGAGTGAATTTATACCTACAGGCCGCACATCGCTGGTAAAGGCCAACGGAGTTGATTTACAGATACAGACGGAGTACGCCTACCGTCCGTATCCAAGGATCACCAGCACTATTTTGCGAGCTGGCGAGGTTCTTCACAAGCTTGAAAAAAAGCTCATCGATCCCGTTACCTGCCTTGATGAACAACAAAAGGTTGAGATCTACATAAAAAAACAGCACGCCGTGATTCTCGACACTATTCAAGGGCAGCCGGATTCGCTGGTTAAAAAAACAGTCGGTCTGGCCGAGCAGGATGTGGTGGCTGAAAAGGTTAAGTTTGTGCCGACTCCGAGTGCATCCAACAATGACATTCCGCAGAATGAGAGGATACTGGCCGTTCCCGGAACACAGGAGATTTATCATCTCGATATGATGGGGAACTTTCTTGAGCCCGGTTTCGATCAGAAGTTCCGAAACAGTTTTTCCTCTATTTACAAGAACCTTCGCGAATTACTCGAAATTTTCCCTGTGGGTGTATCGGGGAAAAGAGAAAGGGGTGTTTGCGAAGTCGAACGAGATCGGCTATACCTGATTTCCACTGGTGACGAGTGTTATTTTGCCGCCGTTCGTCGCAACGATGGTGAGACAAGGTATGAAGCAGCCTACAAGGTTGCCATCGCCAGTCCCGAAGACTTGATATCTAAGATCTGAATCTGTCAATTCAACTACCTTTCTTTCACCTATATAAAATCACAAAAAACAGCCTGCCCTAATGGGCAGGCTATATTTTTTAGGAGAGAAAGCTTGAATTTGAGGTTTTTCCTCAAACAAACACGTTAAAGGGTTTTTACAACCGCTCGCGGCATTTTGCGTTCGCTACTGCAGGAAAACCCGCAGGTCACGGCGTCGGCGCAGCCTAATGAGAAGTAACCTTCATCAAAATAGTGTTAGAAAAAACAAACGCCGCTCACTCTCCTTGAAATCATTATCTTCGTGACAATCGAAATATCGAACTCACCGCTTAATAATGCAACTAATATTTGGAAGCTGTTGCCAACCGGTCGGCAATATGATATCATGCCGCTGCCATGAAATCTATCGGTATTGATATTGTTGAAATTGAGAGAATTGCGGCCGACATCAAACGGTTTGGTGATCGCTTCATCAGGCGGGTCCTTTCGGAGCGCGAATTTGAACAATACAATTCTCGATCAGACAAGCAGTTTTTTCTGGCCGGGCGTTTTGCCGCGAAAGAAGCAGTTATAAAGGCCCTGGGATATTTTCTCACTGATCGCCCCTCTTTGAACAGCCTCGTGATTGTTAATGATAAGATGGGGCAGCCGAAACTGATTCTCCCGGATGACCTTGCCAAAATACTGCATGGTGTAAATTGTCTAATATCCATTTCGCATGAGAAGAAATACGCGACCGCGGTCGCCGCCTTTGTGGAGGGAAAATGAACCAGTCTGAAATTATCAAGTTGTTTGAAGATTCCAACGCCCTGTTACGCGGGCATTTCAAGCTTACTTCGGGTCGACACAGCGATGTTTACTACGAAAAATTCACGCTGTTGAAACAACCAACGTTATGTACCCGGATTTGTGAGCAAATGGCGAGCGATTTCAGGGACTCCGGGGCTGAGATTGTAGTCGGGCCGACTACCGGCGGGATTATTATTGCCTACGATGTTGGTCGCTATCTGGACCTTCCATCTATCTACGCCGAACCGGGCGGAGAAGGCGAATCTCCCAGAGTTTTTAAGCGGGGCTTCAGCCTGGAAAAAGACCAGAAGGTAGTCATAGTCGATGATGTCCTGACTACTGGTCGCTCAATTTTCGAAGTTGTCGATCTGGTGAATTCTTATGGGGCGGATATTGTCGGTATCGGTCTCATGCTCGATCGTTCCAACGGCGCGGTCAAATTCGATTATCCGTTCAAAGCGCTGGCCACGGTAGATGCACAGAACTGGGAGCCCGAAAAGTGCCCTTTGTGTGCAGACGGCCAGGAATTGACCCAGCGGGGAAGTCGTAAATTCTGATCAATTGAATATACGTTGAAGCGTAGAGTATCGCGGTAGTTAGGCGACCGGTTCAGCTTGAGTGATTTTGGTCATCGGGAAAGTGATTTCTATGGTAGTTCCTGAATCAGGTGATGAGTCAATTCTTAGTTCGCCTTCGTGGCCCTCGATAATCCTGTTGCAGACCAGTAGCCCAAACCCGTGACCATTCGGTTTTGTGGTAAATTTTTCCTTGAATGCTTTTTCGAGTAGTTCCGGATCAATCCCGCTACCCGTGTCCCGGATAGTCAGGCTGAACGTATTGGCTGCCTCGTTGGTGGAGACAGAAACATCAATTGCTCTTTCGGGGCGGTCTTTGGTTGCATCGGCAGCGTTATTCATCAGGTTGTATAGGAGTTGCTGGATATGGGTGCTATCGGCATTGAAATTGATCTCTGAATCGGCAAGGTGCAGTGAAATTGTGACGCCGTCATACCGTCTCTGTGGTTTTAGATAGTCCAGTACTTCAGCCAGCAGTTTGTTGAATGATATCACTTCTTTTGCGGATGATATTCTGCTCAGGTCCATCAGATTATCCGTGAAGTTCTTGATTTTGTCGATGTTTTTGCTCATCACTTCCACGTATTTTTCAAGCAGATCGAATTTCCCTTTGCTCCGGTGAAGTTCAAGCAGTTGCAGGTTGCCCGATACAACGCCAAGGAAATTATTTAACTCATGGCCGATTTCCGCCGATATCTCACCGCGCGTGGCCATTTTTTCCAGTTGAATGGTTTCATCCTGGAGGCGTTTTAGTTGTGAGTAGGCGATCTGAGTTTCATCCAGGAGGAACAGGTTTTCCAAAGAGAGCGCTAATTGGCTGGAGGTAATTGCCAGGAGCCGTAATTCTGTTTTTTTTAGCGTCGTTTTCTTAGTGTCTATGGCGACTGTGAGTATGCCGAATACGGCATCTGTACGACGTATCGGGAGCGACACCATCTGAATCTCATCACGTTGAAAGAGTGGCGGGAAAATCGCATCGGTGTAATTGACCTTCTCACAAAATGAATAGAGAGGGTGGTCTCGATAGTTTTCAATGCTTTTCGGCTGCTTCCATCCAGCAAAGTCAACATAATCAAAAAGTGTCGACGAACTGGATTCGTCGAGTGTCGATTCGGTCGTCGTTGTTCCGTTTCCGTGGAGGAGTTTGATAGACTTGTGTTCTCTGCTCCAGTACATGATACTGCCAGCCAGTCCATCGAGTTGCATGATCGCAAATTTGAGTGAAATTGCTACCAGCGATTTAGCATCTCCGACTTCATATAGCATTTGACTAAGATCAGAAAGTCGTTCCAACTGGTCAGTCGAGTTTTTGTCACTCTGTTTCTTGCGAATGCTGTCAATTCCCTTTTGAACTGATTGACGGATTTCAGTCAATTCAAACGGCTTCATGATATAGTCGAAGGCGCCGTGCTTAATAGCGTCCTTGGCGGTATTGAGATTCGCGTACCCAGTCATGAAAATGATTATGATGTCCGGATTGATTTCTCTTGCCTTCTGGGCCAACTCGATCCCATCCATCGGTGACATTCGTATGTCGGTTATAAGGAGTGGAATCTTTGATTCGTGCAAGAGCTCTATTGCGGTTGGCCCGTCCAGTGCAGTCAGGATTTTAACCCCTTTATCCTCAAGAGCATCCTTGACGAGAGAAACGACAATTACTTCGTCGTCCACTACCAGTACTGATATGTCTAAATCATCTGGACTCATAAGCTCTAACTTTAGTCAGTACTTCATCCAGCGCATTTCGCACCTGTTCCAGGCTAAAGGGCTTACATAGACAGGTGTATGCGCCACGGCTAACCGCCATGTTGGCTAAATCATCGGGCAGAGAATCGGTCATGATAAAAGGCAGAGTCGATTTCTTGCCGGAGACTTCCACATAGACCTGATAACCATTCTTTTTTGGCATGTGGATATCACAAAAGACGGCGTCATAATCGTTTTTCAGGGCTTTGTCAATTCCCTCCTGCCCGTTGACAGCTGTCTCAACCGTGTGGCCGAGTTCTTCAAGGAAATCTGTCAGCAGGTTTCTGATGATTTCGCAATTGTCTACAATCAGTATTTGTGCCATAGAATTACTCCGAGGTGCATCCTTCCACAGCTTTCAGTAGTTCCGAAATACTAAACGGCTTTGACAGGAAGGCGGTAGCACCGGAACTTGCAGACTGACTGACGGAATAGAGGCTGGAATAGCCGGATATTATGATGACATTTGTATCAGGACAGGACTTTTCGACGAACTTAACAACTTCCTCGCCTGACACATTCGGCATTTTCATGTCGGTGATGACGAGGTCATACTTATTCACTTTTAATGATTCGATAGCTTCGCCGCCGTCACAGGCAGTAGTGATATTGAAGTCATCTTCGAGTACTTCGGTCAAAAAGTCCCGAATGACTTCTTCATCATCGACGACCAGAACTGATTTTC
>JAUXBO010000093.1 GCA_030619345.1 Candidatus Zixiibacteriota bacterium
ATCCTGTTTGCCTCATTTCTCATAATCATAAGTTGGAAACTGACCCTGCTGGCTATGATAGTTCTTCCGGTAGCGTTTGGATTTATCTGGTTTATCGGGAAAAAACTCCGCAAGTATTCAGAGCGCACGCAGGAACGAATGGCCGATGTTAACTCGGTGCTTGAAGAATCGATCAACAACATTCGTATCGTCAAGGCGTTTTCGATGGAAGATTTCGAGACGCGTAAATTCTACCAGTCCACCGCAAACTTTTTCAAATCACTCTTGAGAATGACACGTATCCGTCATTTGGCCTCGCCGATCAACGACACACTGGCGACTATCGCGGGTGTCATGATACTCCTGTTTGCGGGAACCAGAATCATTGCTGGCACCGGAGAATTGGATGCCGGTGATTTTATGACTTATGTCATCGCAATGTTCGCTATGATAAAGCCGGTTAAATCGCTCAGTCAGATTCATATCAAAATCCAGGAAGGCATGGCGGCGGCCGAGAGGATATTCTCAGTTCTTGATACCGAGGAAAAGGTCAAGGATGCGCCCGGCGCCGTCGATGCCGGTGCTTTCACCAAAGGAATACAATACAATCACGTTGGGTTCAGCTACAACGAGTCAGCTGAAGTACTACGGGATATCTCATTTGAAGTTAAGGCGGGTGAGGTCCTGGCGTTTGTTGGTCCCTCGGGTGGCGGCAAATCAACCTTGCTTGATCTCCTTCCACGATTCTATGACCCACAGCATGGGAGTATTTTGATCGACGGAAAGGACATTCGTGAAGTCTCTTTGAAGTCGCTTCGAGGTCTAATGGGGATAGTTACTCAAGAAACATTGCTCTTTAACGATACGATCAAAAGCAATATTGCCTACGGTCTCAATGGTACTAAGCAGGAGAGAGTGGAAGAAGCAGCACGAATGGCCAATGCTCACAAGTTCATTAGCCAACTTGAGGATGGCTACGACACGCAGGTCGGTAATAGAGGCGTAAAACTTTCCGGCGGGCAGCGTCAGCGAGTTGCCATCGCCAGAGCGTTGTTGAAGAATCCGCAGATCCTGATTTTTGACGAAGCGACCTCTGCCCTTGATACCGAGTCCGAGATTTTGGTGCAGGAGGCTATCAATCGTCTGATGAAGAATCGTACCAGTCTGGTTATTGCCCATCGACTCTCAACAATTAAGCACGCCGATCGCATTATCGTGATAGACGATGGGAGGATCGTTCAGGAGGGCACGCACGATGAGCTGATGGCCTCCGGCGGACTCTACGAGCGGTTATACAATCTGCAGTTCCGGGACGAAAAATGAACCTGCTGTTTTTGAATTCAATTGAGGTCGGAACCTACGGTGGTATGGAGGACTGGATTCGCCTGGTTGCTTCGGGACTATCGCAGCGCGGCCACAACGTGACGGTTTCCGGGCGAAAGAATTCAGAGTTCCTCAAGCGTGTGTCGGCAGGCAATACCAAACTTCGGATTGAGGAACTGGATATCTCCGGTGACTTTAACCCCTTTACGGTCACCGCGATCAAGAAGTATATTGATGCAAATTCTATCGATACAGTCGTAGTTAATTTCAACAAAGATTTGCGGCTGGGTGGTATGGCCGCCCGATGGGTTGGAAATGTCCGGGTTGTCTGGTCACTGGGGCTTGATATTACTAAAGACAATCTCATTCATAAAATGCTTTCACCGAAATTGTTTGACGGCGTGATTGTTCCCTCGCACTCTCTCAAAGAGCAGGTGATTGCGTCCGGGTATGTTCGATCTGAGGACGTACGCGTTATCCCGATAGGAATTCCATCGGTAGGGAGAACGTCACATAGAGAACAAACACGAGAAAGTCTGGGTCTGCCGAAAGATTGCACCCTTGCGGTGACCTCGGGGAGATTTGTGGATCAGAAGGGGCACCGCTTTCTGATCGAGGCGGCCGTGCAAATTGTCAAAGTGATTCCGAATATGAGATTCCTGTTTCTGGGGGATGGTCCGTTACAACAACAGCACGAGCAATTGATAAACAAACTCGGACTTCAGAACTACTTTCATTTTGCCGGAATGCTAAAAACTGTTCATGAGGCATTGGCGGCGTGTGATCTTATGATTCACCCCTCGATTGAGGAACCGTTTGGCATTGTCTTGTTGGAAGCAATGCGGGCGCGACTTCCAATCGTGGCCAGCCGGGTAGGCGGCATCCCCGAAGTTGTCTCTGAGAATGAAAGTGCATACCTGGTTCCTCCGCAAGATGCAGCCGCACTGGCTGAGTCTGTGATCAGTCTGGTTTCTGATGTGACAAAGATGGAACAGTTCGCAGCCACCGGGTATGATCGATGGAATCAACTATTTAGAGATGATTGTATGATTGATACAGTCGAAGGATACCTGGTGGGTATCGGGAATGCTGAGAAGAAAATTGGATAGACTAAAGCCTCTTGAGCATAAATTCAAGGCGTTCTTCTTTTGGATGTTCAGTCCGTTACTGAAGCGAAGGCAGAATGATTTTCAGCCGCTTGATGGTAATGCTCTAAATCGCGTTCTTTTTTTGCGACCGGAGAAAATCGGTGACATGGTGATATCGTTTCCAGTATTTGACGGGCTCAAGAAACAGTACCCGCATGTACAGATTTCTATCCTCGGATCACCGAGAAACGAAGCTATCATCAGGGATGATCCGCGGTTCGAAACAATATTTCTCTACACAAAAAATCTGATTAAGGACGTGCGCACGATCCGCTGGATGCGTCGGGAGAAGTACGACTGTGTTGTGGATATGATCTGTGATGACTCGGTTACGGCCCTTTTTCTCTCTCAACTGTGTGCCCCAGGCAAGCCGAGGATAGGTGTCGGTAAAGTTAAATTCCAGGAATACTACGACTACAACTACGATCATCGCAAAGGTAATACGGGACACATAATTGAGAACACGCTCAAACTCCTTGATGCTTTCGGGATCGACAGTGAACAGGTCGACGGTTTTGCTGCTCCCTATCTTGATCAGGATTCAGTCGCTGGGGCTGAAGGCGTTATTCGCGATCTACGGGATTCAAGCAATAACCGGATGATCGGATACAATCTTTCTGCCGGTTCACCAACTCGCGTCTGGGCTAAAGAAAAGTCCCAGGACTTGATCCAGAGAATTCTTGAGCATTCACCGGAAAATAAAGTAATTCTTTTTACTACGCCAGATGAGCGGAAGCGGGGTGAGAATCTCTGCCGACAGTTCTCAACTCGCGTGAGTCTGGTGCCGCCCGGTCTGAATCTAAGGCAGGCAGCCGCACTTGTTTCCAGGATGGACTTGATGATAACCCCGGACACATCCATTGTTCATATTGCCCGCGCTTTCAAGGTTGATGTGATTGGGCTGTACAGCCGGTTTCAGAAAAATTTCCTCCTGTGGCGCCCATATGGTCAGGAGAATGGCGCCGTTGTCTCCGGTAATGATCACAATATTTTTGATATTGAGGTAGAGCAAGTATACCAAATGTTCTGTACCGTTACTCAATCAGATAGCAGAAAAGAGTGCGCCCGATGAGTAATCTATCTGTAGTTGTTATTACCAGGAACGAAAAGAAAAACCTTCGGCGCTGCTTACAGTCAGTCAAATGGGCCAACGAGATTGTGGTTGTTGACAGCCAGTCGACCGATGGTACACTTGATATCGCCCGTGAATTTGGAGCTAAAATCTACTCCCCGGTTTGGCGAGGATTTGGACCGGCCAAGAGAGCGGGTGTGGAGAAGGCTACTGCTGAGTGGGTTTTGTCTTTGGATGCTGATGAGGAATTGAGCGAAGAACTATCGGTGCAAATACAGCAAGTAATCCAGGACGACAGTAATGTGACAGGGTATTATATCCGGCGGAAAACGCAGTTTCTGGGGCGATGGATAATGCACTGTGGATGGTATCCTGATTATATTCTCAGGCTGTTTAGAAAGTCCGCCGGAAATGTCAACGAGGCCGAGGTTCACGAAAAAGTTGTCGTTAAGGGTCGTGTCGAGCGACTGGAAGGTGAGATTCTGCATTACTCCTACCCTGATCTGGAGCACTACTTTCGCAAGTCGAATCAATACACTTCGCTTGGCGCTCAACAAGCGTTTGCTGCTGGTAAGAAATCCGGACTGTTTGCACTTGTAATTAAACCGCCGGTATCATTTATTACGCATTATCTTCTCAAGAGAGGCTTCCTCGATGGGATTGAAGGGTTTGTACTATCGGTTTTATCAGCCTTCGCAGTCTTCGTCAAGTACGCCAAATTGAGAGAATTGTATCGCCAGCAAAAGGAAAGGCAGTTGGAGTAGATGAGTAAGATGATTGAGATTAGTCCCGGCGATAGTATCCTGATAAGTCGCACTGATAAATTGGGCGACCTCGTCCTGGCGGTGCCGTATGTTGAGACGATAAAAAAGAGATATCCCGAATGCCGGGTAGATGTTCTGGCATCGCTTTATGCTTCGCCGATTCTTGAGAATAACCCGCTAATAGACGGAATAGTACGTGTACAGAACGACCAGTTGTTCAAAGACCCTCTCTACAAGAAGGACTTGTTTCAGAAGATCAAGGGCGGTAGCTATAAAGTAGTTGTGGCCCTGTATCCTGAGAGGTATGTGTCACAGCTATTCTACAAGTCTGATATTCCTTATCGAATTGGCACTGCCCGCAGATTTCATTCGGTCTTTTTTAACTACCATATTTTTCACAGTCGCCGTGAAAACAAAAAACACGAATGTGAATACAATATGGATTTTCTGGAATTTTTTGCTGATGGGGAAACCTCGACCGCTCCCCGAGTATATCCAAGTGACAAAGAAATCCGTAACGCCCAGAGGGTTCTTGCCGAGCATGGCATTGAGCGCAAGTTCATAGTACTGCATCCGGGTTCGGGAGGCTCCGCCGAACGTTGGCCACTCGAAAAATTCATCCAGTTGTATCGGCTGCTTGATGATCAGGGTCTAACAGTGATTATCTCGGGCTCGGAATTGGAACGTTCCACAATCCATGAAACTGCAGCCCAACTGGGGATTCCAATTCGGCAGATTGCTGGGGAAACTGATCTCAGGACATTGGCCGCCGTTCTCTCGCTCTCAGATGTTGTCGTGGCTAACTCCACCGGTCCGCTGCATCTGGCGGTTGCGGTTGGTACTCGCGTTGTCGGTTTGTATCCGGGGAAGCGAATCATGTCTCCGGTCCGATGGGGGCCGATTGGCGAACACCACCGGGTAATGCAGCCAACCAATGGTGTGTGCAATTGCCCTCCCAAGCAGTGCCAGTGTATGAACTCCATTGACGAACAAGAAGTGGCCCATAATGTGACCGGGCTTTTTAATTCGAAAGTCAGTATTAAATCCCTACATTAGTTCATACAAAGATGAATCTGGCCGAATTCATAATCCGTATTGAGTCGTTCAACGCCAATATCAATATTCCATTGATACGAAAGGCGTACGAATTCTCAAACGAAGCCCACGACGGACAAAAAAGACAGTCCGGTGAGCCATATATTGAGCATTGTCTTCAAGTAGCCTTTATTCTGGCCGAACAACACATGGACTCGGTGACGATAGCGGCTGGACTTGTGCATGACGTTGTAGAGGACACCGACTTCACGATTGAGCAGATTCGGGAGGAATTCGGCGATGAGATAGCTGAGTTGGTCGACGGAGTCACCAAGATCGGGGCCGTTCATTTTTCCTCGCGAGAGGAACAGCAGGTAGAGTACTTCCGCAAAATGCTTCTGACAATGTCGAAAGACATTCGCGTGATTTTGATTAAGCTCGCTGACCGGCTGCACAATATGCGTACGCTGGAGTTTATGCCACCCGAAAAGCAAAAGGCGATTGCTCAAGAAACCTCCGATGTCTACTGTCCTCTGGCTCATCGATTTGGCATTAACAAGATTAAAGTAGAACTTGAGGATTTGTCTCTAAAGTATCGTGAGCCAAAAATTTATGGAGAGCTCATAGAGATGGTCAGGGAACGCAGAGAGGAGCGCGACCAGTATATTGAAGAAGTGGTGGTGCCGATCCGCGAGGCGATGACCAAAAATAGCATCGCGGCTACTGTCAATGGTCGCGCCAAGCATCTCGATTCTATTTTTCGCAAAATAAAAATCCGGAAGGTCCCGTTCGAGGAAATCTACGACCTGTTCGCGATCAGGGTCATTGTGAACTCAGAGCGCGACTGTTATCACGCTATGGGCATTCTCCACACGATGTGGAAACCGGTTCCCAATCGGTTTCACGACTATATTGCCAACCCCAAGCCGAATGGGTACCGATCATTGCATACGACGGTAATCGGACCGCATCAAAAGATGATGGAAGTTCAGATAAGAACTCATCAAATGCACTATGTTTCCGAGAACGGGATCGCGGCTCATTGGCTGTACAAAGAGGGTCGGCAGCAGATGAGCAAGGATGATCGCCAGATGATCTGGTTACGGGATGTTCTGGAATGGCAGAAGGACATGACCAATCCGGCCGAGTTTTTGGAGTATTTGCGAATCGATCTGTATTCGGAGGACATTTTTGTCTATACGCCGAACGGGAAATTGGTTCATTTGCCCAAAGGTTCGACGCCGCTCGATTTTGCTTTCCAGATTCATACCGATGTCGGACTTCACACAGCGGGAGCTAAGGTCAATAGTCGCTTGGTACCACTATCCACCGAATTGAACACAGCCGACTCAGTCGAGATAATCACCAACCCCAACCGTACGCCGTCGCATGACTGGCTAAAACTGGTCAAGACTTCTCGTGCTCGGGCAAAAATCAAGAAATGGTTGAATCAGGCCGGGTTTGAACAATCGGTTGTGTTGGGTCGACAAATCCTGGAGCGAAAACTCAAAGGGCTGCGTCAGGTCATGCCTGATGATGCCACCCTGTTGGAGGCGGCTGAGAAACTTGGTAAAAGCAGTATCGATGGTCTTATGGGCGCTCTGGGGGATGGTTCGGTTTCTGCGAGAAGGCTGATGGATCTGGTTCTTCCCGAAGATGAAAAGCCACAGATTGGCCTTGTCAGTCGGGTGATGGATCGGATTCGTGGTTCCAAGGGCATAAAAATTCACGGCATGGACAACATGATGTTTCGGTTTGCCGGCTGTTGTCAGCCTATTCCGGGCGAAAAAGTTATCGGATTTATTACCCGGGGGAGAGGGGTTACAATTCACCGATCAGACTGTAACTCCGCCCTGGCGTTGCAAACCGATCATCCCGAGCGCTTAATAGATGTGTCATGGGACACCGACAAGGATCAGTCGTTTATTGTACAATTGGAAATAGTTGTCGAGGATCGCAAGAACATGCTGCGTGACGTAACTACCGCAATTTCCGACGCCAACACCAATGTTCGAGCCGCAGAGATGCATGTGCGTGACACTACGGCCCTGGGGACATTTGTAGTTGAGGTGGCCTCACTTTCACACCTCAATCGTATTTTTCAAAAGATACGAAATGTTCGCGGTGTGCTATCAGTCATACGATCCAAAGGACACGATTCTTCTTCGTCCAGTTGATTGTTTAGCCATTTCTCTCTTAGAAAACTACATCAGTTGTCAGAGTGTCGAGACCTCTAATAAACACGACCTTGCAGCTATCCTCTTTTCTAAATTTACCGAGCGCACTCATGTACTCGTAGATATCACCTACCGTGAACTCACCCATTTGAATGATAATATCGCCTTCGAGAATTCCGGCAACCGCCGCCGGTTTTTCAGGAGTAACACCATCGATTTTCAGGCCTTCAACCTCTGCAACGAAGTCGGGCATGACACCAAGACTGACTGAAAATTTTGAGCGACGTTTTCCTGCACCCGGATCTTTCGTTTTCTGAAAAGTCAACGGCCCGGGCAAAGAATCAAAGTAGTCGGCAATTGCAGTAACGACACCGGCGACTTTGGCGATACCCTCGGCGTCAATTTTGTCAACGTCGTCTGAGGGTCGGTGATAATCCTTATGGGCACCGGTGAAAAACATGAGTGATGGGACACCGCGATTGTAGAACCCTATGTTATCCGAGGGTGTGACCCCTGACTCTTTCGTGATGATGCTCAAGCCTTCAACTTCGAGTGACTCGAAGTATTCCGCAAATTCCGTACACGTTCCGGTGCCCATGATGGCCAGTTTGTTATCCTGATCTTTGACTCGACCAATCATATCCATGTTCAGCATGATTCTTGTCCGCGCCGCATCGAATTGTTCGTCTTTGGCTATATGGCTGGAACCCAGCAGTCCGGCTTCCTCTCCG
>JAUXBO010000227.1 GCA_030619345.1 Candidatus Zixiibacteriota bacterium
AAGGGCTATCTGCCGTGGGGTGGCCCACCATTTATGGTGGGATTTGGTTCCGTAGAGTTCGTCAGCGAATGATAAACCCACCTGTTAGATGGGGTACAAATGTGTGTTCCACCTCGTGAATTCGATTCAGATGTTAGATAAGATTCTTGAAGTCAGCTGCGCTTTCTGCCGCAGTCCGAAGGAATAAAACACACTGTGTGTGGTCCGAAGGAATAAATCACACTATGTGTGTGGCTTAGCCGATCACTTTCAGTTTGGCGTATTTGGCCATGATTTTCTTGATACCCATGCCGGAGAACATAATCTCAAGACGCAACGATTCCCCAAACCCCTCTACTTTGACAACTTTGCCACGTCCAAAGGTCGGGTGCTCAACAATGCGACCAACCCGAATAACCTCTTCCTCCTCAAACTCATAATGGACACCTTGCGGTTGTGTTGCCGATGGACGAGGAATGCGGTGCGACACAGCTGCATGGCCACCGGCAAGACGATCATTGGCATACTCGTAATGACGGCGACGGCGCAGGTCGAATTTTTCTATCAGTTCTTCGGGGATCTCTTTTATAAAGCGCGATGGGATCGATTCTACTTCGCCAAACCGATAGCGGGTGGTGGCCGATGACAGACAAAGCCGTTTGCGAGCACGGGTGGCACCGACATAAAAGAGCCGTCGCTCTTCTTCCATCTTTTCCGGTTCCGCTATCGCGTTACCAAGCGGAAAAAGCCCTTCCTCAAGTCCAACCAGGAAAACAGAATCGTATTCCAATCCTTTGGCGGTGTGCAAAGTCATGAGCGTTATCTTCTCATCCAGTTCCTGATAGCTATCCAGATCGGTAAAGAGAGAAATCTCAGCCAGGTAGTCGGTCAAGGTAGCGTCACTGTGCGAACGGGCAAAACCGGCCAGCCCCTCAAGGAAGGCTTCGATATTCTCGATTCGTGTCTGACCTATAGTTTGGTCTTCGGCCAGAAAATCTTCAAACAACTTTAGTTCCTCAACCAGATCACCGGCCATCAGATCCAGCGGCTGGGTTTCCTGCCGTTCACGATATTTGTCAATCAGGGATGCAAACAGAATAAGTTTTTTTGCTCGTGAACCAAGCTCCGGGTATTCACCGGCTCTTCTTGCCACCTGCAAATAGGACATTGAGTCCCGCCGGGCCAGAGCAGCAACATCGTCAATAGTCTTTTGGCCGATACCTCGCTTGGGATAGTTGACAACTCTCTGGAAGGCGACATCGTCGCGCTCGTTGACAAACAGTTTGAGATAGGACATGAAATCTTTTATCTCTTTGCGCTGATAGAACGAAATGCCGCCAACAATCTGGTACGGGATATTCCTACGGCGAAGTTGCTCTTCCAAAGGTCGTGACTGAGCATTGGTACGATAGAGTACTGCAATCTCATTTAGCGATGCGGTGAGTCGCTCCTTTTCATCAATACGCCGGACTACTTCTATAGCCTCTTCATCAGCTGTGTCGACCATGATGAGGTTGAGTTTATCCCCCTCCTCCTGGTCGGTCCAGAGTGTTTTTCCTTTGCGAGCCTCGTTGTTGGCGATAACCGATGAGGCTACCGAAAGGATTAACGAAGTTGACCGATAGTTCTGCTCCAGCTTGATCACTTTGGCACCGGGGTAGTCCTTCTCAAATTCCAGAATATTTCGGATATCAGCTCCGCGCCAACCATAGATTGCCTGATCTTCATCGCCAACCACACAGATATTTTTGTGCTCTCCCAGCAGGTTCTTCAGCAGAAGGCATTGTACCTGGTTGGTGTCCTGATATTCATCAACCATCAAATACTTAAACCTGCTCCGGTATCTCTCGCCAATATCATTATTTGATTTGAGAAGAACGACAGCATTAAACAGCAGATCGTCAAAGTCCATACCGTTGCATTCACGAAGGCGCTGCTGGTACAAAGTATAAATCTGGGCTGTGGTCGATTCAAAATATCCCTGCGCCCCTTGTTCAAACTGAGCCGACGACACCATATTATTTTTGGCGTTAGAGATTTTCCTGAGCTGCGCTTTGGGCGTGAACTGACTCGACGACAGCGAGAGTTCTTTGATACAATTCTTGACCAGAGTACCCGAGTCCGCCGAATCAAAAATTGTAAAACTACGATCATAGCCGAGCGCCTCAGCCTCGGACCTGAGAAAACGGGCGCAAAAAGAGTGAAACGTACTTACGTTCAAACCGGGTAAATCGCCGCCCATAAACGAAGCAATCCGCTCCTTCATCTCCCCGGCCGCCTTATTGGTAAAGGTTACGGCCATCAATTGGTAAGGCTCAGCCAGCCTTTCGGTAAGGATATAGGCCACCCGACGGGTCAGGACTCTCGTCTTGCCAGAACCAGCCCCGGCAATCACCAACAATGGTCCTTCGGTGGTGGTCACAGCCTCTTGCTGGCGTTCGTTTAATTCGCTGAGTAATCGGCTCATAATATGGGATTGAATATATCTAAGTTGAAGAGTGGCGCAATCAGATATTAGCGACAGGTTGCTTTTTTATTGACGACAAGGGGGGCAATTGCCGATTATTGAATAGAATAAATGAACTTTCTAATCCAAGGAGAGGCAGAATGAAACGGACTCTGATTTTATTGACCATTTTCGCGGTTGCGATGGCTTCAATCGGATGCGGCTTGAGCAAGAGAGATAAAGGCGCTCTTATCGGCGCCACCACCGGCGCCGTCGTAGGCGGTGTAATCGGTGACAAGGCGGGCAACACTGCCGTTGGTGCCATTCTTGGTGCCGTTGTTGGCGGCGCGGCCGGAGCCTATATCGGCAACTACATGGATAAGCAGGCCGAAGAAATCCAGCGCGATCTCGAAGGCGCCACGGTTGAAAGAGTCGGCGAGGGAATCAAGATCACCTTTGATTCCGGGATTTTGTTCCAGGTAAACAAATCGGAACTTCAGTACGCTGCTAAAACAAATCTGGATAATTTGGCGGTCATCTTGAAGAAGTATGCGGACACCGAAGTGCTTATCGAAGGGCACACCGACTCCGACGGCGACGCGGAATACAATCGCGAGCTTTCGATCCGCCGGGCCAATTCTGTTTCAACGCATCTGGCCGGACAGCAGATCATGGCCTCACGCTTTACGATTATGGGGTACGGCGAAGACCAGCCAGTCGCGGAGAATGTCACCTCCCAGGGCAAGGCGCTTAACCGCCGGGTTGAGATTGCTATTTTCGCCAACGACAAACTGAAAGGCGAAGCCCAGAAAAAAATCCAGGAGGGGTGACGGAGTCACAGAGTGACGTTGTCACCTTTATTGCTTCGCACCGCGTCAGTGGATAGTGCTCGAATCAAGCAAGCCTACACTGTAGGTTTGACCGCTTCGCACCGCATCGAAAAGTAAGTAGGTCGGGTTCCGGCGTTCGCCTGCGAACCCGAAACCCGACATTGTACGGATTCTCTGTTCCGTCAGGTCTTGTCCTGCTTTAGCAGGATGTGACCTGACGGTTTTTTGTATCGCTCACACAGATTGAGTAAGGCAGGAACCCTTTAGCGATCCTGCCTTTTTTTCATGTCAATTTTAGTAGGGTGGGTCCGTCCCCGGTCCCCGGACCCGCCTTTTTTTGTATTGACAATTTTGTCGAACTTTGTTGAATGAACCTGCAAACTGGGAGACCTGCCGTGCACGACAGTGATCATTCCTTGAGGTTATCGGGGCGACTGGTCCTGTACCATCTGACAACTTCTCTAATTTCATCAGTTATGAAGCGAGGGGCTATAAATGCGGGAGAGTCATTTAGTTCGGCAGTGGAGTTCGCTACAATCCACCCCTCGTTATCATAGGCACAGTCAAAGTGTTGATTATGTTGGCGTTGAATCTCGGTACCGACAAGAAAAATCTCGTTCGATTCGAAAACATCTGAATCTATTGGTCTGTCAACGGACTCTCCGTACCTAATAGCTCTTATTCGTAGTCTACCTTCACAAGCCAATTGTTTCACAAATTCATTGGCCTGCGCAATGTCTTTTCCAAGCCGTTCCATAATATATTGCGCCGCATCTGAAGCACTCATATCAAATGTACTCTTAGACTCTTCCCCTCTGAGGTTATCTAGTTTTGATTCAAGATCGTTCGCTCTGGTTCTTTCGGTCTCATATAACTTACGTGGTGCTACGATAAAAAACTTCCATAGAAATAGAAAGACCAAGGCCATGCCAATTGATATAGCGACGGCAATTATGTTATCTTGCAGACTTGCAGTCACAATCTCGTTGATGAGAGTTTCAGAAGAACCATCAGATCGTAATACACCCATAACAATATAACTTAGAATCGTGATGAAAACCATCCACAGAATCTGTTCTTTCGTAAATTTCCATAGCTCTTCTTTTGCAATTTTTAGACGGAGCCCGAAGAACCCGGACTGTCTCTGCACTTTTGTTTGGACTAACATATTAGGTAAGATAAGCCGCCATCATGACGTACGTCAAGTGGATGATCGCATATCTTAAATGTGAATTCACGAAGCAGATCCCTACGACTCCAGATACATCAATGCATCTGGAATATTATCGAGGATGT
>JAUXBO010000162.1 GCA_030619345.1 Candidatus Zixiibacteriota bacterium
ACCAAAATAGAGCGTGCTGCCCCGGTCGTTACCATCTCTATCGGTGCGAGTGTCGGTGCCGACAAAATACCTGGTGAAATTTGCCTTCACACCCACCTGAAGATTTTTTTCCGAATCGTAGTAGCCGGTCAGATACAGTCCAGCCTTGGGGCTGATTTCAACCTGATAGGCATATTTGGCGTTACTGAGTCTGGTCTTAGTAGACAAAAACATGTCGGCTGAGAAAGTAATCTTGTCCGGTACCGCCTGATATGTGATCGAGTATCTTTGTTCGGTCTCGGTCTTTTCTCCGTCTATCTTGCCACGATTCAGATTCGAAAAAAGCGCCGCCCAGCCAAATGGACCCTGGAGTTGGTTCATGAGGCCAACCGACCAGAAGTGCCTCTTATTGTAAATGTTGGGACCATCTTTGAAGTAGCGATACGATGCCCCAACATTGTAATTGCCACCCATAGCGCTGCCAAAGGCGAGCACATACTCATTGAAGTTTTCTGTGCCCGGCATATCAATGTGCCGATAACCAAACCCAAGTTGCTCCCCGGTGCTGACCGTCCCCCAACTCTTGGCGAATTCTCCCTGATCATAGTCCAGCATCACTTGCCAGCTATGCAAAGCATATCGGGCCAGTCCGGCCGGATTGGTCCAAACGGCTTCCGGACCAAATACCGATGCTGCCGATCGGTAATAGAAAAGCCCGCCCGGCATCGGGATCCGTTGACTGGCATCGGCAGAAACTGCTGCAAAAACCAATAACAGAATCAGGCAGACAGTCAAACGCATCATTTTCATCTATCCACTCCCGTAATATATATATTACCCTCGCCCCTGATCGATCCGGCGATTCGTGCGGTTCCATCCGCCGAATGCAGAATCAAGCGGTTTTGTTGAACAATATCAGCGATAAATTCCAGATTTGATACCTCAATACGACCGTCATCACCAACCGCCAAAGAAAATTCCGCCGAAATACTGCGTGGAATCATTATCTCAATATCCTCATGCTGGTTACGCACAGTTACCTCAGCCGTAGTGATACTGTCAATATACATGAGTATCGGCGCCGACTGTCCTCGCACAAAACTCTTCCCACCCAATGGTACAAATCGTTCAATCTCTATCCGGCCAAAGCTATTCTTGACATTAATAGTTCCGGTGACTCCATCTATATTTATGTCGCCCGCCTTGTTCCGAACTATGGCTGGTTTCCCGAGACATTGAATCTCAAATGCATCAAGGGTCGCATTCGAGGTACTGATATCGATTTCTCCCGAAATACGTTCGACCGTCAGTCGCTGATTCGAGGTGCCAATGATCGTTGCGCCGTTGACATCACTAACCTGGATTCGTCCCAACGAAGCCGGGATATTCATGGCCGAGAACGGTCCGGTGGCATCGACATTAAAATGGGGCGCTTCGATCTCTACATCGCAATCCAGCGGGACAGAAATCTCCAACTCGACCAGACCCGCTTCCTTGTCCGGGTCCCAACGCACCGGGTTTGGCGCGTGCATCAATATTCTCACTCCGCGCGGTGTGGAATTGACTGATACTCTTATCAGATCAATATAGTCGATGGCACGAGACCGAGAGTTGGTTCGCGCTTTCTTGCGATAAACCGCTTCAATAGTTTGAATATTCTCCGCTACAATCCTGATGCTCCCCTGCAATTGGGGCACCGATTCCACCTGCAGACGGTTTGATGACTTATCAATCGAGATCGAAGCTGTCATTTCATTGGTGGAGTACAGGTTGTTTGCCTCTTTAGTAATATCCTGTGCCCACGTGGAACCCGCAGCAAGAACGAATGTCACCAATATTAAAATCAGTAGTCGTCTCAACACCATACTATCCTCTGTCATTAGAGTAGATCATATACATCATTATCGACCCTGCCGCCGCCGCATTGAGCGACTCCACGCCGGAATCATGGGGGATCCTGATTCGTGTCTTAGCTATAGCTAAAATCTCAGGACCTAACCCGTCCGCTTCCGAGCCAACCGCCAGAATCAAAGGCTCGGTCATAGCTGCCTTTACCTCAAGCGTTGAATCGGCGCTGAGGTCCGAAGCGATCAAGGTCGCGTTGGTCAAGTTCACAAACTCCTCAATGTTGCCATAACTCTCGGTTACAATCCTGAGACCAAAAATAGCTCCCGCCGAGGCTCGGACCACTTTGGGCGCAAAGCAATCAGTCGAACGGCCACTAAGGATCACCATCCCAAATCCAAAAGCTCGGGCCGACCTCAACAGCGTCCCGAGATTCCCCGGATCGGAAATATTGTCACACAATAAGATTCTACGATGAGAGTTGTCAAATGATTCACCAAGAGTTCGGTCCACGCGCTGAAAAACAGCCAGTATCCCCTGCGAACTCTTCACCTCACTCATCTGCGACATCTGTCTGGCCGAAGTCTCTTTCAGCAGGACATTAGCCCGACCGCACTCTTGCAGCAGTTCTCGGCCCCGGTCATTGAGTAGATGATTTGAAAAATAGAGTTTCTCCGGAAGGAATCCATGCCGGAACGCTTCCTCCAGCAATCGCACGCCTTCGGCCACGAATCTGCCCTGTTGCTTGCGCCCTTTGGCCGTGTGCAGGGCGCGGACATTTTTTTGTTCCTTTTGTGTTACCGACATCGTTACTTCGGAGAAAGCTATTCGCTGCTAAAGGAACCAATTATACTGAGCGCTTGGCAAGTGAAAACTCTACTGATCATTACCTGTACCTTCCTGTTTTGGGCGGTGCCGTTGTCGGCTGTTGAAAAGTCTGCTACCATTGGCGGCATTGATGGCTTCCAGCCATGCTCGCCGGTTGAGACGGCTGAGATCGGATTGGCTATCTCAGGGGGCGGCGCCCGCGGTCTGGCCACTATCGGCATTCTAAAAGCCTTTGAAAAGAACGGGATCAAAATCAAGGCGATTGCCGGTACCTCCATGGGGGGCATAATGGGCGGACTATATGCCTGCGGCTACAGCGCTGACGAACTAAGAGATTTTGTCGACCGACTTCATTTTGACTCTCTATTTAACAACTCACCAGCCAGGAGCACAATGTTCCTCACCCAGCGAGCCGGGCGGGATCACCATCTGATTTCGGTCCGGTTTGACGGATGGCGACCGGTCATACCAACCGGACTGACCAAAGGACAGAAACTCACATCTTTGTTGACCGAACTCACGACAGCGGCCAATTATCGCGCCGAACAGAAATTCCAGCAACTTCCAATCTCTTTTAGAACAGTCACAACCGATATCGAAAATGGAGAGGCCGTAGTTCTTGACTCCGGATCGTTGGCCAATGCGATGCGGGCGACAACAGCCTTCCCGCTCGCTTTCACACCGGTCGAAAGTAACGGTCGACAGTTGATGGATGGTGGGATACTGGTCCCGATCCCGGTCGATCTGCTACAAGAGATTGTCTCTGACGATGTTCTAATCGTCGCCGTAAACACGGCCAGTTCACTGGTTCCCAGAAAAGAGCTGATCACGCCTATCGATATCGCCAACCAGGTCACCACTATCATGACCGCCGAAAAGTTGAAGAATCAGCTCAAACTGGCCGACCTGGTGATTACGCCCGAACTGCGACAATTTGAATCGACTGACTTTGATCAAAAAGAGGAAATAATCAAGATCGGGTATGAAATCGGGCTGAAGGCGGCAGATTCGATCATCAAGATTACCACAGCCCATCGCGAAAAACAGAAATTGTGGATTGAAAGCATCACCGGTAATGTTCATTCGATCACCGCTCAGCATGAATTGTCCCTGAGGCTGCAAAACCATTCGGTCAGTTGGGCGGAGTTAATCAACCTTTTACAGGAGATTTCCTGTCGCCTTGATCTGTTTGAACTCAAGGTGCAATTGTCCCCTGTCGACGGCACTGAATTGCACCAGATTGTGTTAAATGCCATACCGGCTCTGGCCGCCGAAAAGTACTCAATTCTATTCCAAGGGAACAAAGTCGTTTCAGATTCCTCACTGAGCACCCATTTTAACCTGTCTCCCGGACCACTCAACTCACAGGACCTTCACCGTGCCCTCGATCGATTGCTCAATGTCTATGTCGTTGAGGGAATGGATCTGGCCGACATCACCAGGACCGTAATTGATCATGAGAGTCAGACGATCACCATCTATATCGATGAAGGGATTTTGTTTGGTATCGACGTTGACAACAATGTCCGAACCAAAGACTGGTTTGTGCGGTCACACTTCCCATTGAAGGTTGGTTCGCCGTATCGTTCTGAAGAGGCTTCTCGCGGCCTCGACAATATTTACGGCACCGATCTATTCAATGGTGTAACGCTCAATGTCGAACGCAATTATCGTGGCACAATTGTCAAAATAGGTGTTGCTGAAAAACACTATCGCCAGGTTCGCCTCGGATGGCACTGGCACGAGACCTATGAGTCGGAACAGTTTGTTGAAATACTGGACGACAACGTAATGGGTATGGGGCTGGAGTTCCTGCTCCATGCGCAGTACGCCGTGGATCGACAACGCTACTACAGTTCGTTCCAGATAGACCGCATCTGGTCGACCTATCTCACCGCCCGCGCCGAGGTTTTCCATAATCGCTTGAACCGTCACCTTTTTGATCCCGAAGGACTTGAAGCAAGCCTGCGCAAAGAGCGGCGAAGCGGCGGACTGCTGAGTATTGGACAACAGATTGCGCGCCTGGGAACGTTGACATCGGCTCTGGTCGCCGAGCGCGTAAAATACCAGACTCCCGTCAATGCCAATGAGGCGGCCGTTGACTTACGTTACCTTGACTTCCGGTCGCTGGTGGAAAACTTCGACCGCATTCCTTTTACTGTTTCGGGAAATCGATCAGAACTACAGTTGCAATTGGCCGGGGAGTTTTTTGGCGGGGATATGCAATACACAAGATTCAGCGCCTCTTTGGAACAGTACCTGCCACTCGGTGATTATTTGAATCTCCATCCGGCCCTTGAAATCGGACTGTCCGGATCAGGACTGCCCCCTTCGGAGAAGTTTTTTCTGGGCGGTTCCCGGTCGTTTTTCGGATTTCAAACCAGCCAACTTGCTGGCGACAAATTCTTTCACTTCAGCTACTCCGTCCGACTGGCCATGCCGCTGGGGCTATATCTTTCCGCGCGGCATGACATTGGCGAAGTCTACGCTCATACTGACCAGATCAAGCTAAGGAATCTCCGTCATGGATTTGGCCTGTCTCTCTCCCTTGATACACCGATGGGGCCATTTTCCATATCTCATGGTATCGGTGACACAGACAATGAAGAGACCTACATAAATATCGGCTTCGAGTTCTAACCCAACCGACCGGATTATTCCACCATTTACTACTTGCGAAACCTAAACACAATCTCATATTTTAGGTAATACCAAAATGGAGGTCTTATGAGATTATTTATATCCCTATTTGTCTTAATGTTAATGGTTGGCTGTTCAACCGCAGATAAAAAAGCGGACGTAGTAGATGAATCCGAGCAGTTACTTCTGGCAGCATCACAGAAAATCGTGACGGAGTTTTCCTCAGAACTAAAACAGGAGTTGCTAAGCACCCTCAACGAAGGTGGACCGGCTGAGGCTATCGCAATTTGCGAAACCAAAGCCCCAATAATAGCTGCCGCTCATTCCGAGACCGAGTTTATATCACTAAAAAGAATTACCGACCGCAATCGTAACCCCGCAAATCTGGCCGACTCCGTGCAGATGGAAGTCCTGGCCAAAATGTCAGCCGACACATCAATGATGGAACAGCATCTTTGGACGGAATCCGAGACCGGCAAGCACTTTTCCTACTACAAAGCAATTCGCGTGCATAAGCTCTGTCTTCAGTGCCACGGCAAGATCGAAGATATCGACCCGTCAGTTAGCGAAGCTCTCGCAAACGCCTATCCCGGCGACAGAGCCGTTGAGTACGAAGTGGGTGATTTCCGAGGAGCATTCCTGGTCGAGATCGACTGGCCCCAGGCCAAAGAATTTGTCGAACAATTGACAACCGTAGAGAAATAATAGCTTACTCGTTATCGGGAGCGATTGATATATCACGTGGCGGGTGGCTTTATGTCACCCG
>JAUXBO010000118.1 GCA_030619345.1 Candidatus Zixiibacteriota bacterium
ATCTGGAGTATTGAATTCCTATGAGAAACTTGGGACAGTTGAGACGTTGCAAAGTTTCCTTCTCCCAATTATACTAACATTGCTATTTCTACCCCTCGTTTATTGCCTCGTATTATTTTCGTTATATGAACGGGTATTCATTCCATTGAAAATCGGTTGTGAAAAGAGTGTTAGGCTGAAGAATTACGCAAGAATTCGAATTGTATTGCTCTGCCGATTCAGCCTGAAGAAAATTTCTATGTTGTCAAAGAAGATCGGTTGGCAGTTGTCCCAAATTGAAACCACTGAAGATGTGGACAGAATTTTGAAAGTGCGAGAAGTTACAGTAGCAGATTAGTGAACCTCTCAGGATAAGCCATTTGGAGAAGGCTCTCCTATCTACACCGATATGTGTTTTGGTACTCGATCTGCGAGAAAATCTGCTACTCCATCCACGGTGGAGGGTCTAGTCTCCCTCCCAAGTCATTTTCAACATCTGTATGATATTCTCAATATCCGTCAAAGACTGTACTTCGCCGGTAAAGGGCAAGACAGTGTCCTTTGACTTCGTCGCGCCTCCAAATCGCTTAAGTGAGTTGACTTTTAAATGGACTCGACGAATTCTCGGGATCACGGCAAGGACGACGTACTGTCGTCCCCTTGGAGGTGGGATTTGGATATGCAATCCAGGTTTGGACCCATAGCCGCCCACGCAGTGGATGTTGTAATCGCCTAATTTGACAATAGATGACATCAATCTATTTAGGATATCACTTTGTAACGGCTTCTTTTCAGTCAGTGCGCTGAGAAGCTCATTGAGGTTTCTTCGATTAAACTCTGATGATGTATCAAATCTAACGACCTTTGTCCAAACATCGTTACGATTTTTTTGCTCATGTCTCTCCATATCAAAACTCTTACAATTCCAGCCGCAGGAGAGAGTCAGAAACCGGCCACTGACCTTTGCCGATATTGCGGCCGCCTTTGAACACAAGATACGAATACTTCCCATAATGCGGCAGAAGTTGTCCGACACGTGGCAAGGAGGCAGCATCGCCTGAGACAATGATCATGCACTTATCGAATCCCAACCAGTTCTGAGCCGTTAGCACAAAGGTGTGTCCTTCGTGAGGGTACGGTGACCCATCTACAAAGAGAGTGTCACCCGCAATCAGAAAAAGATCGGTGAGGTAATCTGGAATAGAACCGGGGTTCAGAATTATCGGAGCGGTCGTATCATCCGGTATTCCTAAGTCAGCAAGGCTGACCGGTTCGATTGTCGCGCCGGTCATATTTTCGCCAAACTGAAGAAAGGCCGATGCCATTTCGGCTGACAATTCCCCGGATGCAAAGAGGTTTCTTTCTTTTCCGGTCACACCGGAGACAATCGGTTCGATCTCACTGTCATACAGTTTGCGGAAGATATGATAATCGGGGTCGACGGCGAGATTTGTGAAAGAGTCTGAAATACTCATGCTTATCTCGCACTCAGCGACCGACAGGTGAACGGTTGTATCAAAGCTGCCTTCGGAACCCTCAAATTGTAACGGTATATCGAGTGAATATAAGTTGTCGGACGGCTGAGTGAGGCTGAGAGTAACAATGCGGCAGTCGTCTTCGAGTTCGCTTTGGCGTATCTTCAGCCCGATTACCGGTGCGCCGGGGCGGTCGATCCACTCGGGAATTATAAACGACAGATCACAGTTGCATCTATTTTCATAGGCCGCTATCCATTCTTCCCATGAGATTTTCTGGCCGATATGATTCCGATAGACATCTTTCCATGCCCCAAAGAAAGCTTCCTCACCAATTGTCTCATGAATCAGATGCCAGACCATCATCGCCTTGCCGTAGCCGATAGTTCGTGTTTTGGGACTGGTACGGGAGGTAAACTCGCGGATGGGGAAATCATTCCCCTCGCTTACATAGCTCATGTACTGTTTGAGAATATTTTTGCGATAATCACGCGCGGCGTCTTCGGACTGCATCAGTTTATACCGATAGTCAGCTCCATAGACGGTGGCAGGCTCACACCAATTTCCGCGATCGTAATCAACGTAGACGGAGTTCCCCCACCAGTTATGCAGGACCTCGTGACCAAGCGAAGTTGACTTAATAAACGGCAGGCGGATTATCTGTTGTCCCAGCAGTGTCCAGGCGGGCATGCCGTAGCCGGTGGGGAAGAAGTTCTCGGCGACCGTGAATCGTTCGTAGGGATAGGGACCGATCAGTTCGCTGTACATTTTGATATAGTTGACCGTCGCCTCAAGGTAACCGTCGATCAGGGAAGTGTCTTCCTCAAAGAAATAGCAGGCAACCTCTATGTCACCAACCATCTCGGATTTAGTCACAAAAGGCGCGGCGAAGAACATAAGGCCGTCGGACTCAAACGGATTTTTCCATGACTGTATTTTTCTGCTGGCGCGAATTTCAGCTAAAGTACGGTTGCCGTCGGCAACTGATTCCCATTCAGCGGGGATGTCAGTTGTAATCGTGAAGGTGGCAGATTCCTCAAGCCCCTGCGCATAGTAATATGCTCCGGGACTCAGATATGCACCCTTTTCAAGAATAGTGCCAGTGATCTCGCGACCTACGTTTTCGTTGGAGAAGCGAATATTCTCGGTTTCCTCGTAGAACTGTGCTTGAAACTCCAATTCAAACTGAAATTCCCCGGCACCAGGCGAATGGAATGAGACGACTGCCACTTCCGTTTCCGGTTCCAGGTTGGCAATTAGATCGTTCTGATCTTTGCTGAGTGAATCGGTTCCGGGCAGGATGTATATCTCAGTTTCGATTTTATTGCCATCAATTGTCAGTAGAAGATTCTCTGCTTGGGAATTAATGAGGAAAGAGTTTGCGCCAGCTGACAATTCAACCGTCCCCCGGTCGACGATTGCAGCCCGGTGATTTTCTACATCGAGCTCTACAAATATATCGTGTGACAAAAACGATGCTCCAGCCTGATCGCTGCTGCACGCACTGGCGTAAGCTATAGAGAGCAATAAAATCAACCTGATCATAATCTTCATCACCGGATTCTCCTTTGTTTTTGAGTAACAGTACAAAATAGAGAAAAAAATCCGGTCTTGCGCAAGTTCATTTTCACCCGATTTCAAAAAGATTAGATTATAGTTGATAGACACTGCTACAGAGTTCTTTATATTGGTAATAAAATTGGTCATTATTAAAGAGGACTCCATTACATGGAATTCCCGTTATGGTTTACAGAAATGAGCCCTATCATGCAGGCACTGGTGGGGACCCTGTTCACCTGGGCGCTTACGGCGCTGGGAGCAGCGGCGGTATTTCTGGCTCGACACCCAAGTCGAAAACTGATGGATATTATGCTCGGATTTGCAGCAGGAGTGATGATAGCAGCAAGTTTTTGGTCGCTTCTGGCCCCGGCCATTGAGATGTCCGAGAACGGCCCATTGCCTTCTTATGTCCCGGCTCTGATCGGATTTCTTCTGGGTGCGGGTTTTTTACGCCTGGTTGATATGTTTTTGCCGCATTTGCACTTAAATCTACCGATTGAGAAAGCTGAGGGTGTCAAGACAAGCTGGCAGCGTTCTATTCTACTGGTTTCGGCCATCACGCTGCACAATATCCCCGAAGGTCTCGCGGTTGGTGTGGCATTTGGAGCAGTGGCGGTTGGATTGCCCGAAGCTAGTCTTGGGGCAGCTGTGGCTTTGGCTATCGGTATCGGGATACAGAATTTTCCGGAAGGTCTGGCGGTATCAATGCCGCTGAGGCGTGAAGGCCTCTCGCGCGGAAAGTGCTTCTGGTACGGGCAATTGTCCGGCGTAGTTGAGCCAATGGCGGGTGTGCTGGGTGCGGCGCTGGTTATAATTGCTCGGCCGATTCTTCCTTATGCTCTTGCCTTTGCGGCGGGCGCTATGATATTCGTTGTCGTTGAGGAATTGATTCCTGAATCTCAGACAGGTGGAAATTCCGATGCCGGAACGATGGGGGCGATTCTTGGCTTTGCAGTCATGATGACGCTTGATGTAGCCCTCGGTTAGTAACGATTCTAGGACTAAACAAAAAGCCCGATCTCAGTTGAGGTCGAGCTTTGAGTCCATCTTTCGTGGGAAATTCTACCTGACTTGGGCCATGCTAATCGAGTGATAGTACTCACCGATCTCAATCTTGCAGATTTGCCGCCAACTCCAGACCCGTTTTCCTTCCTCATTGCGAGCATCATACATTATTTTGTGTCCACCCGCAGCCATAACACCGTCGACAAGCGTTCTCACAGGTTCGCTGTTGTGGTTGTAAATGGTCAGTTTCACATGGGCTGTTTCAGGTAATCCAAATACTATCATTGTGAGCGTGTCGAACGGATTGGGCTCATTCTGATTTAGGTACATGCCCGATGCGAGACTGGTGGTTTCCAATCCCTGATCGGACGGATTACAGTTGGTTGTCGTCACGTATGGTGTCCCGGTATCGTCATATGTGATCATGTAAAACCATCCAACTTTCTCTAACTGCTTTTCCATTTTGGCCCAGTTCTGAAAGTCTATATCATGATCTACCCCAAAGCTATCGGTTACGGTATAGGCCGTAGCGTGGTCGGTACTATCAAATGTCCATGAGGTCTTGGTCCAGCCGAGCCTGGCAATGGGAGGATTATGGAGCGTTTGCTTGTAGCCACCGTTGGGAAGTCTCTCAACTTCGTTTCGCATTTCGGTCGAGTCCGCATCAGAGTGGAACCACTGAGTCCAGGTGACGGGGGAGTTTTCTGTCAGCGAATCAAGAATGATAGTCACTTTTGCATCAATAAGGCTATCGACTCCGTGTTCAATTGTCCAACGTCCATCGGCCACAGTTGTCTTGGAAGTAGATCGAGTGATTAGCTTGCCGGTCTGTTTGTCGGTATAGCTGTCTTTAGAGCGGACATGCAGATCGGGGAGTGATCGAAAGAGGGCCGCAGCCGTCTGGGCTTCTTCAGCCGTCTTCAGTCCACTTACTACTACCACGCACTTAGGGTTACATTCCTGAATGTCCACTATGGCATCCGGTAAACCAACCGCACTTAACAACTCTGAGATGGCACCGGATGATATCATCTCTTGATCAACACCGGCTACAGCCAGTTCATAGCCGAATTCATCTTCAAATTGGAACGGAATTATAATAGCCGCGATGACAATAGCGGCTACTGCAATTACCGACAACCCGACTCGTGGGCGTCTTTTTATAGATTCTGCTATTTTTGACATAATCTGTATCTCCCGACTCTGTCCCCGTTGCTCCCTGTTTTTGACATCCACGCCAGAGCGCAAAGAATCGAAACTAAGTGGTTCGGTTTTGGCAGCCGAACTAATTAGCTCCAGGTCCTCGGCAATCAGGTTCTGCGCTTTGGCCAGTGCTGCGCACCGGGTACAGTTACGGAGATGATCCAGAACAGCCTCTTCACAAGTGGCCCCAGGGTCCCTAAGTGATTGATTGTTTAATCGCTGTTGCGCTTCGTGACAACGCATATACTGTCCTCATCTCCGGTTAGTGACTTCTTGTTGGCTCCGGTGACATCTCTCAAATGTCGCTCCAGAGCAGATTTAGATTTCTTGCGTGCGCGAGATAACCTGGCCTTGACGGCGCTGACTGACTGTCCGGACATCTCAGCCAGGTCCGCTACCGGCCACCCCTCGGCCTCAAACAAAATCAGTAGAGCGCGATCTTCGGCACTGAGCGGTTTGAATGCAATCTCGAGATTTCTTCTGGCCATGACCTGCCGCTCTACATTTCCCTGCGACGGGATATTGTCATGTACCGGTCCCAGCGGCAGGAATCTCCGCCACCAGCGGTCGGACAGCCGGTTGCGGTAGCAGTTTACGATGATTCGGTACAGCCATTGCCGAAAGGAGCCGTGATCACGTAATTGCTCAAATCGGGTCAGCGCTCGAAAGATCGCATCCTGATAGAGGTCGTCGCCGTCGTCGCGGCTGCCTGTGAGCTTTCTGCAGAAGGCCGAGGCGGCAGCGTGTTCAGGCTTGACCAGATTCCAGAACTGGTCGTTGTTATCGCGCATCTAATACTAAGACAGCCTCAATAGTTGATCGGTGACACTATTTTTATCCAATATAGAGAGATCTTTGTTTTATTTACACCTCATAATGGGAATCGTTATATTTGGGCCGAAAACGAGGGATATGGAATGAAAAAACACTGGAAAATTCTGCTGACAACTTCACTGGTTCTAAATCTGGCCATTATCTATGTCGGCTACAAGGCTCTGGAATACCGGTCTCATATCAATTTCTATCTCGACAAATACACCAACGTGGTAGCGGAGTTCTCCCGTCGCTCTGAATTCCTGGAGGCCAATAAACCGCTGGTATCGGATACGATTGTTCCGGGGAGGGTTCTGCTGTTTGGGACGCAGTTGGTTTCCAACTGGGCCGTGACAGATGGTTCGGGTAGGTTCGAGTTTATCAACCGGGGAGTCAATTCTCAGCATGCTGCCGGGCTGCTTCTGCGCTTCTATCAGGATGTTATCGCGCTCAAGCCAGAGTATGTTGTCATTGAGGTCAGCTCTTACAACTTGCGTGGACAGTGGAGCCTGAAAGAGACGCAGGAGTATATGCGCTCAATGGCCGAACTGGCGAGTTATCATAAAATCAAACTGATCCTTACAACTATGATTCCTCTGGAAGCCGGGGCTGATGAGTATGAGAATTACATAGTGACCGACTCACTTCTGAAGCAAAACGATTGGCTGCGATCGTACGCTGCAGAGAACGAGTTTGTTTTGCTGGACTTGTATCAACAGGTAGCGGATGAGCAGGGGAACCTTCGCGATGAACTTTCCGCCGGACCGATTGATCTGAATGAGGCGGGATATGGGGTGGTGACGGAGGAGTTACTAAATCTCCTTGGTACATTGGATTAGAGAACCTGACCGCAGGGGGATGGGCCACCCGGTCACTCGACCAGACTTCCAGTTTATTTTCCATAAAAAAAAGACTGCCGAAGCAGTCCTTTGAATAACTCATTTACACCGTGTCGTTACGGTTTTACCATGATCTTGCCTTTCCCCTTGTTGGGGGAGGCATACCATAAATAAATTCCGACCGAAACTTCATTGCCGGAACCGTTTTTGAGGTCCCATATAAAATCATCCCTGAGACCGGACTTTATCAGCACCGTCTCGCCCGAAATCGATTGGATCAGCAAATCCACATCTTCATCATCGGGAAGATTGAAGGTCACCTGGGCGGTCTGCGAATAATAAACCGGATTGGGGTAAGCTA
>JAUXBO010000275.1 GCA_030619345.1 Candidatus Zixiibacteriota bacterium
CGAGTGCACTTATCGAGTCCGCTTCCTGGTCCCCCATAACTATCGCCACCATTTTGAAATTACCCAGAACGACTTGCAAGAACGGAAGTTGAACTTCCAGGGCGTGCTCCCCCCGAGCACTGCCCGTGGCATGCCCCATACTGGAGGAATAAACCAGCGGGTGAATATCACAAATCCTTTCGGATAACTCTTTGTCGATTTCAACCAGTCCTATAGGCGTCTGATAACCGTCGCCGTCATAAACCGCTGAACCTTTGAAAAAGACCGTGTGTGAAGGCGAGACAATGACCACGGCGTCATATTCCTGTCCCTCGAGGAGTTTGAACGCTTTAGCCGCAGTCTTTCCGGAGTAAGGATAACCGGCGTGAGGGACGATTAGTCCGGCCGGATGTCCGACCACCGGAACTTTGTCCACTTCGCTATAATAACCAGCCACCGTGCGGCTCAATTCAACTGCTGCCGCCGGGTAAAAAAGACCGGCTACGGCCGGTTTGCGTATTTGATCCTGTGAATCCGACATTATTGTAAATCATTACTCCTGATACTTATATCGCTGATATTTGTATCGCTGATATTTCTACCGCTATGTTACGCTTTAGGCACTCAAAAGTCAAACCGTAGATTAGTCGGGATGGTTCGCGATATTGTATTAAAAAGACGACCCGGGGATTCCGGATCGCCTTTTGTATATGTAAGCGAATTCTGGTACGCAACTATGTTCAGGATATTGCTTCCATTGGCTCGGGAGCGGGCTCTTTCTTTTCAGGAGTGCCGTTTGGTTTGATCCCCTCGACCATAGCGGCCAGGCTGGAAATTATCCCGCTCGCTTCGTAAGGCAGGAAAATCTTGTTGGCCTTATTATCCGCCAGGCGTGGCAGCATTTCCAGATACTTCAGCGTGATAAGCTTTTCATCCGGCTTGCCATTATGGATGGCTGTAAAGACCGAGTTGATCGCCTCGGCTTCACCCTGGGCAACTGTCAACTGCCGATACTTTTCCGCATCGGCTGTCTTGCGGACCGCTTCGGCGTCACCTTCGGCCTCAAGAATCTGCGACAATTTGTATCCTTCGGCTTTGGTAATCTCTGCCTGCTTGAACGCCTCAGCGCTAAGAATCGTAGCCCGTTTTTCACGTTCTGCTTTCATCTGACGGCTCATTGCCTCGGTAATGTCGCGCGGTGGGTCGATCCGCTGCAGTTCCACGCGGTTCACTTTGACACCCCATTTGTCGGTGGCAGTATCGAGGACGTCGCGAAGCTGGCCGTTGATCTCATCGCGGGACGACAGACAGCTGTCAAGGTCCAATTCACCGATGACATTACGAAGGTTGGTCTGGGCCAATTTGGTCGCGGCTATGATGTAATTCGCGATTTCATATCGTGAACGCACCGGGTCGGTCACCTGTGCGTAGACAATCGCGTCAACCTCAACGCCGACATTGTCCCTGGTAATCACAAGCTGGGGGGGAACATCCAGGACGACTTCGCGCATGTCGACCTTGATCACCGTATCAAAAAACGGCGCAATCAGGTTCAGACCGGGTTCCAGAAGTCGCTGATATTTTCCGAGTCGCTCTACCAAACCCTTTTCAAAGGGCCTGATAATCCTTATCGACATCCCCACAATTATGAAGGCAAACACAACCGCCAGTGCTAAAAATAATAAGACGGGATTCATTGCAATATCCTTTCTACGAAAGTTTTTCAACCAGTACTTTGGTACCGGTGACTGAGATGACTTTCACCTTTGAGTTTTCAGCTATCGGTTCCGGGGCAACAGCGTTCCATATTTCCCCTTCAATACGAACCTGTCCGCCAAGATCAGGGTCGATCGCTTTCGTTACCAGCGCCACCTGGTCTATCAGGGCATCGATGTTCGACAGTTGCGGCGAGTCATGGCTGATTTTTTTTGCGAACTTTCGAGTTAACGGAAGCAGCACTACCGAGACGGCGACAAAGATCCCAATCTGCCAGTAAAACGACTCTGGCGCAAAGAAAGAGTAGATGCCGGAGATTACCGCTGCGGCTACAAAGCAGATAAAAATCAGCGTCGGTGTGGCCAGCTCGATTATCAGAAAGATCACGGCTGCAGCCATCCATATCCAGACAATACTTTCCATAATAACTCCTTGATTAAAGCCGGGCACAATTGTCACCCGGTTAATATACAATACCCGGCAATCAATTGAATATTCATTCAAATCGCTTGCAATCGGTACAACGAAAGGACGATATTGGCTCGCAAGTCAACATAAATCAGTTTAACAACTTAGCGTTAGAAAGATCGCCCGTCTTAGGTGGAGAGAACAAATGCAAGACCAGTATCATAGATTCGCAGCCGTTTACGACGCCATGAACGCTGACATGCATTCAAAACTGATGGTTGAATATTGCCATCGGATTTTCAGAAAGCACGGCATCAAACCGAAGGTTGGTCTTGACCTCTGCTGCGGAACCGGGACGGCTGTTGATCTTCTGTCACAGTTGGGGATTAAAATGTCCGGCCTGGACGGAAGTAGTCAGATGCTGGCGCAGGCGGCAAAAAAACTCAAAGGAAAAAAAATACAACTATATCACAAAACCCTTCCACGATTCAAGATTCTAAATAGCAGTTCGGGGAAGCAGCAACGGTATGACCTAGTTACCTGTTTCTATGATTCTTTAAATTACATACTGACCCAACGCGATTTGAAAGCGGCCTTTAAGTCGGTGTACAACCATCTCGAAAAGGATGGATGGTTCATATTTGACATGAACACTCTCAAAGCTCTCAGAACTCTCTGGGATGGGCAGGTCTACGCAGGCGAGAAAAACGGTGTCGCCTGGATATGGCGCAACGAATACGACGCCAAAAAAGAACGCGCCCACATACACGCTACGTTCTTTGAAAAAGGCAAAAAGGACCAATGGCTGCGGTTTGAGGAGCTGCATACTGAACGCGCCTATTCAAACCCGCTTCTGAAAAAGATACTTCGGGAGGTTGGCTTTGTGGTGAAAGGTTACTATCGCTGCTATCAGTTTGCCAGTGTCGCCCGTGACACTTATCGTCTCTGCGCGGTGGTGCAGAAGCGGTAGGATCGACAAAGATTTATTATTACTCTTCTGACTTATGCCGATAGGCGATGATGTGCGCTTTCTCTAATGTAATGAGCCCCTCGTCGACCATCTTGTCAAGATGCGGCAGGATTGTCTCGATCCGCTCGGCTTTGTCGACAATCTCAATCAGAACCGGAAGATCTTCGGACAGCCTTAGCACTTTGGTTGTATGAATCCTGCTGTGGGCTCCATAACCGGCAATTCCCCGCACGACCGTGGCCCCGGCCAGACCGAGTTCACGCGCCTTGAATACAATCGCCTCCCAGAGCGGCTTGCCCTCCCAGCGATTGTTCTCTCCCA
>JAUXBO010000130.1 GCA_030619345.1 Candidatus Zixiibacteriota bacterium
CGGAGACTTTAAAGCAACCGGCCACACACCCAAAGGCAGCGACCAATACAAGAAGGCTCAGAATTGTGGGAGGACTGGTGATGACTGCGAAATTGGCCGCATTGGCAGATTCTGTTATCAGTACAAGCAGGCCCGCTAATATGAAAGAGTATTTCTTCATGTTTACCCTCTTACCATTTTTACTACTTTGTCAGCTCGTTTTATAGTTTTGTAGAAGTTCTCTTCGATCGAATACCTCTTGACCAAATCTCGTCTCATGGCCAGTGGTTCGGCAATTTCCTTTTTCACTTTGTTGATCGCTTCTCTGAAGCCACCGATGCCAAGAAGTTGGAAACAGAATTCCAACTGCTCGGACAGCATTGTCTCCAACCCCGACATCAGTTTATAGTACCTGATCGGAACCGGTAAGGCACTCACGGCTGTCATGAATTTATCAAATGAGGGAGCCATATCGCTGTTACGATCCGTACCGGGGAAATAGGTCAAAAGATCACTGCGATATTGTGCCGCAAAGGCCGGGAATCTCGCGTTTTCTTCACCGAGTACTTCTTCGACAACGGACTTGATTCGATAGAAAGAATTGTTGTAGAGATCAAAAATAAGCTTCATGACGGCTTCGTCTTCGTCCTCTTCTTCCACCGCGTCCGCTTCCCGCTTGCCGACCGCCTCAACCAGCTTGCCGAGAATCAAACGGTAGATAGCCCGATAAGTGACAAACTCCCCCATAGGTGAGACGCTAATCAATTCCGGAAGGGTGCGTTCGCCATTTATGTAGGTGAGTAATTTGTACTCATCTAATGAAAGACGAATCTCTTCCGAATTTATCTTGGGAGACTTGACCACAGCCAGAACAACATCGTCGGGCGGGAGAACCTTCTGGATCTCCATCCATTCGTCGATTCTTCTCGTCCCTTCCATCACGACACTCATCGTATTCATTTCCACCAGGAATGGCGCGGACTTTGGCTGCTTGCCTTCGTGGAAGATGAAATCACCTTCGGGCCAGGAGAATAAATTGTATACGATCTCTTCAATCTGCAGCCGCAAACATTCAGCAATCTCTTCTTTGTCAAAAATATTCATGTCAACGAGAGTCGTTCCCAGTTGACGTCCGGTCTGTTTGTGGAGGGTAATGGCACGGTCAAGGTCTCTCTTGGAAATTTTCCCGCGCGAAAGAAGCATGTTGCCAAGCAGGTCCTCGGTAGCGTTGACAGACGAGGCGAAAATAATACTGCCCTCTCTGAAATGGACTTCCTTTTGTCGGCTCGTTGTCTGAATCTCCAAGAGCCCGGATTTTTTTCCAGTCGAAAGAAGCTGCAATATATCCGAGAACGAAACGGTCTTTAGATTGCCTGATAAACCCATAGCAAGGCCCTTGGTTCGGTGTTAACTTTCGTAACCTCCCGCGGGTGGCGGGAATGCTTTCATTTATTATCTATCGGGTGATCGACCGTTTTGTTTTACTGCAAAAATCAGTTAAAAACTGGTCTTAGAATCGGTTGTGAGAAGCGGTCCGGCCATTCGATCAATATTTGACCAGACTTTCTCAGATCGACAATTCTTGATGTATCTGCCTGTGCACCGTACAATTTCATCAGGTCCGACAAGAGCTGTTCATATTTTGCACAGACAATGATTTGATGCGGAAGGATGGTAGGGAATTGGCCCTCTGAATCACCCAAGTAATATCCCGGATCGACAACCAGAAGTGATCCATAATTGGAATTGTGATCCAAACTCAAGGGACTCTTTGATGTCCTACTAATAACCAAATTGATACTGTCGGCAAGCACAGAATAGCTTCTGGATTCAAAACGTACTCCCGCAACCCTAATCTGCGATCCTTTTGAGGTTCCCACGGCCACAATCTCCCCGACAAAATCTCGCTCTTTGCTCTCCGCTCTTGATGCATCTCTAAATGAAGGTATGAGTTCGCCGGGCAACAGTACACTGTCGGCGTCGAATTGTTGAGCCAGTCGGATGATGTCATCCAGAGCATCAAAACCGGCACCGAAGACAATTATTCGACCCAACTTACTTATTGATCTTTGCTTAAGTAATGGCTCGAGTATCCGTTCGTCGATTGGGTAGTCACGGGACTCTATACCGGTTAGAACGATATCCGGATTCTGTAGGAGACTACCCTCCACCACTACGGCCGTGCCACCCGGTATGCGGGCAACGGACACCGAAAGACTTGGAGGACCCACAAACTTCCCAATTATAGCAGCAGCAAGCCCTATGTTTGTGATGACAATAACACCTATGAGACAATACCGTCGCCCAACCCGGCTGGTCAACGCAAACGTGGCAGCTACCAACCCAACAAGTATCAAAACAATCCAGACTGGCGACAGCTGGCCGACAGTTAGTATCGGGACCCCTTGGGCCCCAAAAAACTCGAGTGATTTTGTGACCGCAATAATTATTACTTCCAGAACCATTCCAACAACTTGTCCCAAGAATGGCAGGAACAAATCAGCAACCAGCAACAGCATTATCCCGATTACCGCAATCGACACCAATGGGATGATCATGAGATTTGCTGCCAGTGACAGGATCGGAATACGATGGAAATACAGCGCGATGAGAGGAGTTGAAAACAATTGCGCGGCCAGGGTCAGACAAACAGGCATCACCAGCCAATAGTAATACCAGCGATGCTTCCGATTACCCCATATCTTTTCCAAAGAAACAGCGGCCAGAATCAATCCCCAGGCGGTTACAAAAGAGAGCTGAAAACCAACGTTGAATAGTTGCGCCGGAGAGAACAAAAGGATTAATAGCGCCGCACCCGCGATAAGGTTGTTGGTATCGAATTTTCTTTCCAGCAACTGCGCCAACAAGACGAGAGAAGCCATTACCGAAGCCCGTATCACCGAGGGTTCTCCGTAGGACAAAAGTGCAAACAGAACGATCACACCAAGCAGAATCAGATTCGTCTTGGTACGGTTGAGCCCCATCCATCGGAAACAAAATAGAAAGAACATAACTACCACCGCAACGTTGGACCCGGAGACAGCCAGCAGATGCAGGGTTCCGGAATCTCTGAAATATCTATAGATATCAGGTGGTATGTCCCTGGTATCGCCGATCAAAAAGCCGGAGGCCAGGGCCGCCGCCTCGGGGCTCAGGTTTCTCGCAAAGCTTCTTTTTATTGCGAATCGGAGGCGGTCAACATATTCAAAAAGCACGCTACGTTCGGAGCGATTGACCCTCACATTTAAAACAGTAGGAACATAAACTGTGGCGGAGATCCCCTTGAGACTCAAGAATCGACCGTAATCAAATTCGCCGGTTCGACCTCCCCGGTTGGCGCCATACATCCTCCCCCAGAATTCCAACTTATCTCCGCGTTGAATGCTGGTCGTGGAATCAGAAATTTTCAGCAGAATCTTGCCTTGAGTTGGCTGAAAACGATCAGTCCCGATTGAGTCTAACTCCAACTCCACCTGGGTAAATCGACCTCGGAACTCAGGCCAATCCACAACCTGCCCGAAGATATGATATCGCTCTTTAAATTGGGCGACATTCTCGACATGACCGGGTCCCTTCTCGTAGACTTCAAGCCCAAAATGAGCGCCTGAAAAGAACATGAGACATAACCCCACTGCAATTGCAGCAGATCGAATATGATCTTTCATGAAAAAATACAATCCGGCAGATGCAGTTGCCAAAGACGATAAAATCAGAACTACCGACGACAATTGTAAGTGGTCGGCGATCACAATGCCCGCGATAACAAATCCAAGATAGACAAGACTTGGATAGCGATTCACTTCTCCCCCTTAGTTCTTACGTCGAAACAGAATCTTGGCAAGTCGTTTAGTCTCTTCGATCCGGAGAATATAACTCAGCCCAAGATATAGTAACGCAAAGACCACCGCTGGCAGCAATAACCCGACCAGACGCTCAACCAGAACATTATCACCCAGTTCCGGAAGAGGGACAAAACCGGCTACGTACGCCGCAACCAGGGCGGCAATCAGAATTCGCGATGTACTCAACACCAGTGTCCGGAAAGAGATCGGGATACCCTTGTGCGGTAGACTAAAAATCAACAAGCCGCAGTTTAGAAGGCCGGCGACAGAAGTTGCAGCGGCCAGACCGGCAAAGCTGAGCAGCTTTATCATCGGATAGTAAAGAGCAATATTGACAGCGACCGATAGAATCGAAATCCTCATCGGAGTTCGTGAGTCGTTGTGAGCATAGTAAAATGGTACGACCACCCGTACAGTTGCAAATCCTACTAAACCATAAGAATAGTGAAAAAGCGCTAAATAGGTGTTCTGCATATGCTCGGGAGTAAAAGAGCCCCATTGGAAAATCAGCGTGACTATCTGTTCACCCATCGCGGCCAGAAAGACCGCCGAAGGAATTAAAACAAACAGGTTGAGTCCAAGTGTCTCGTTAAAGAACTTCACGAGACCTTCGCTATCCCCGCTGGCCACCATCTCACTAACTTTTGGCAAGGCAACCGTTCCCAGCGCTACCGCAAAAACCCCCATCGGAAAGTGCATCAGGCGGTAAGAGTAATTTAGATACGAGAGCGAACCTTCGACCAAAAATGACGCCAACAAGGTGCTGATAAGAATGTTCACCCGTCCGGCTGAAAGGCCTATCATCATTGGTGTCACCAGTCGGACAACCCTCCTGAGACCTTCATCGAAAAAGTCAAAAATGAACTTAAACCGAAATCCTATTTTCCACAATGACGGTAATTGAATTGCGAGTTGACCCAGCCCGCCTACAATCACGCCGATTGCCAGGGTGTAAACCGGTTGATCGAAATACTGATAACCGAGAGTAACGGTTCCGATAATGCCAACATTGAACATGGCCGAAGCCAGCGCCGGGATTCCAAATCGACCATATGAATTCAGCATCCCCATCACCACCGCCGAGAGTGATACCAGCAGTAGGTAGATCATCATTATGCGGGTCAGACTGACGGTAAGTTGGAATTTGAGCGGAATTGCGACAAAACCGTTGGCGGTCAAATATATGATGGCCGGGGCACCGATTATCCCCAAAACTACGATGATTCCAACCACCGCAAATATCGAACTGATCAAAACCGAAGCCAGGTGGAAAGCATCGTTTTCACTCTCCGACACTAACTTGCTTTTGAAAACCGGGATGAAAGCACTGGATAGGGCACCCTCGGCAAACATGTCTCGCAGCAGATTAGGGATTCTAAAGGCAGTAACAAAGGCATCGGTGGCCATTGAGGCACCAAAGAAATAGGCCATAACCTGTTCGCGCACAAGGCCTAAAACACGTGAAAAGGCGGTTGCGGAAGAGACTATGCCAGTCGATGATAAAGTCGATCTGTGTTTAATTTTGCTTATTGACAAATAATAACCGCCGATTATATTACGCGTCTGTTTTTGAATGATAATATGGAAAGGACTGTTGATTGCCAAATCATAAATCTTGCGCCAAACGAGTAAAGACCTCGAACACGGAACGCATCCGTAACCGGTCCTATCGTTCGGTACTTCGTCAGGCGATTAAAGAGCTTCGCGGCGAAACTAACAAAGAAACCGCTCAGAAAATGCTGGTAGAAGTTACTCGACTGCTTGATCGCGCTGCTGCGTCGCACTTGATTCATCCGAGCAACGCCGACCGCAACAAGTCGCGCCTCACTCTGTTTGTGAATCATCTCAGCTAAGATCGAAAAGATTCGGCTGTAATTGAGTATCATGCCTCGCTTGCCAATAGGCAGCGAGGCTTTTCTGTTTCTTTCCACCGACGGCATTAAACTCAGTACACTTTTCATAGATTTCCTCAACTGGAATCTATGTCACCCATGAATTGCCGCCAACAAGTATTCTGATTCGATACAAGTGATAAAAAAGACCGGATAGGATAATCCGGTCTTTTTTTATTTGCCCTGTCTGGATTTTATTCGACGCATCCGGCCAAGGGAGCTGGCCCGGACAGGAAGATATAATCAACGAAATAGGTAATATCGGAAACATCGATTATGCAAGAACCATCCACGTCAGCTCCATTGACTAATACTGGTGACGGACCGGCCGCAAACATGAAGTCTACAAGATAGACCAGGTCACTTATATCAATCATGCCCGATCCGTCAACATCTCCGTTGGTTTCGATTACCGCCGACTCCCCAAACTCCTGTTTTACCTTGATGATCAGCGCCTTAGCCGATGCATCAGTCAAAAAATGCAGAGGAAAAGACAGGACTATTCTTTTTTGATAGGCGTTTTCATACAACACTCCACAGGGATAACCTTCATAAGCAGAATTGTCACTGAAGGAGTCATAGTTGTAAATTGCGGTTGCACCTGTCCCCAACACGAACTTGGAAACATTGGGCAGGTAAGTGAATAGATTGGTAGTATCAACCTCAAGGCTTGGCCATCCAATTAGCCCGGTCGCCCCCGCAAAATCCATTGACGGATTGAACTCATGCCCAATCAATCCAAAATTATCATAGAGTAGATGTCCGGGACCAATACTAGTTGGTACCCATGACTTGATCGTACCGAAGCCGCAAATAAACACATTAGTGGCACTGTACATATACCATTCGAGAGAATCTTCGCTACCGGCAATCAATTTTGGCGCAAGATCATCGTCGATCCAAAAGACTGATGAGTACTGCCCCAACGTGGAACGACTGACCTCTTCTCCGGAACTCTCTATTCGAACCATAGAATATGGCGTCTCTCCAAAGACTGTATCAAAAAAAGCTACCTGTTCCTCTTGTGGTGGAAGGGGATTTGTCTGCGAAATTTCATCTACCAGCAGAATAC
>JAUXBO010000032.1 GCA_030619345.1 Candidatus Zixiibacteriota bacterium
GGGTCAGGGAGCGTTTTTTTTTTACTCCAACTGGTTTTAGCTTCCAGTTCTCTTGCGTCGCCCACGCGAGTAACTCTTGTCGGCGATCAGATCACTGACGTTGTATCTCTCACATCCAATATTATAATAACCAAATCTGATTCGGTCTGGCTGAACAGCCGCTTATTAGTCAGAAACAGTGAATATGAAATCGATTACTTTCGAGGCCAGCTGCGGATCGATACAGGAATTGTCCGGGGAAGTGACACGCTCACAATCAAATTCAGAGTGGCGCCCTCCTGGTTGAGCAGCGGCTTTGGCAACCGCATTCCGGCTCCCTCCGGCATCACCGAGCCAAGCCGGACCGAGACGCCGCCTCGACCACGAACCACAGGACGGGGTGGGGGTGATCTGGATATAAGCGGCTCCAAGAGCTTCAGGTTTCACAGTCGTTCCGGTGGTGGATCGGAGTTTGGTCAATCGCTGAACCTGATCATAAGCGGTGATCTGGGTGGAGGCGTGCAGATGAACGGTGCCGTCTCGGACCGGGGATATAATCCGGCCTATGGACCGAGCAACCAGAGAATATCAGAACTGGACAAAGTTAACCTCTCGGTAACTTCAGAAAAACTAACAGCGCAGTTAGGGGATATTGAAATTGCAGACCGGTTCTCCCAACAAGAATTGAGAGAAAAGCAGGTCTCCGGGGCTGACCTGTTGTATCAGGATGACAGATTTCGGATCAACGCTGTGGCCGCCCGACCGCGTGGTATGTTTGCCTCGGTGAGATTTTTGGGAGCCGATGGTTTGCAAGGACCCTACCGTATCGGGCAAGAGGGGAAGGCAAGATCGATAGTGTCGGCCAGCGAAGAGGTCTGGCTGGATGGAAGGAAACTAAAACGGGGGGCGCACCATGATTACGTCATGAATTATGCGGCGGGGACAATCACTTTTACGAGCAACTATCCGATAGATTCTCGTCGGCGAATAGAGATCGATTACGAGCTGCTCGAAAATGAGTTTCGTCAGGAGTTGTATGGCGGGGGAGTCGGGTATGCTGTGCAGGATTCGGCCATAACCATCAGTATCGACTGGCTTCGGGAAGGAGACAACCCGGACCAGCTTCTACTTGGCGCTTACAGTGATGAGGAGCGGAAGCTGCTGGAGAACGCCGGTGATGATCCCGATCTTGCTTATCGAAGCGGAGTGACTTTGGATTCTCTCGGCGACTATCAACTTATTGCCGACAGTCTGCCGGATTCGATCTTTACTTACGTGGGAGAAGGGAACGGGCAGTATGATATCGCCTTCAGTTACATGGGCAGTGGCAGCGGTGACTATCTCTTTCTCGGTGGTGACCAATATCTATATGTTGGGGACGGCGATGGTGACTATCTTCCGATTCTGGTTCTTACTCTCGCCCAGCGGGTTGATCATTTGCGAACGAAGGCAACTCTTTCGTCTCCTCTTGGTTGTACGGAAATCGATTGGCATGTTACCGAGTATGACCTGAATCTTCTGTCGAGTTTTGGTGATCAAAACAATGTTGGGAGTTTTGTAACGGTCGGGCAGAGCCGGAGATTTTCGGACGGTCCTGATTCGTCATACTTCAGTTTCGATTTCTCCCGAAAAGAAGCCAATTTTCATGACCGGTTCCGCTCACGGTCAGCCGATTTTCAATACGATTTTTTGATTCCAGCCGGATTGGTTAATGACAAGACCGAAGATCTGATCGAAGCAGAAAGTCGTGTCTACCTGTCGCGGGTTATTCAGGTAACGCCGTCGGTGGCGTTTCTTTCAAGGAAAGGGAGATTCGATTCTCGGCTGATCGGTTGGAATTCGGTCTCAGATTTTGGTTCGACGTTCCGGTTCTTAACGGATTATCAGAAGGTTGAAACAGATTTGAGTGTTCACGATACACTTCCCGCCAGTGAGGGGAAGGGGGAGAAGTTTGGGGTCGGGTTGGAGTTATTTCCCGGGAAGTCGTTCTCGATAAAGTCGACAGTCAGGCATAGTAGCCGGGAAAACAGCTACCGAGGCGAATGGCAAGGTACGAGGTATGACAGTTACGAAACGTCACTGATTACGACGCCCGTGCAGATAACTTACGAGCGTTTCCAAGAAGACAGTCTCTCGGTCGGGTGGCAGACTTCGCATCTGAGAGATCGTATAACCGCCGAGTCTGATTATCGGGTGGGATCGTTGTCACTTCGTAACCGGTTCTCTTATCAGAATGTGAACAGGCCGGGCGGGACCGAGGAATCGTACCTGACCGGCATGGAATACAACTTCCGTGATAATCGTTCATCGCTGACAATTGGCGGCAGTTATCTTTTGTCCGATGAATCTCGGTCGGCCCGTAGTATCAATTTTTTGAAAGTAGATCAGGGGCAGGGAACTCATATTTTTGAGGACGACCAATACAAACCACAGGATGGTGGTGACTACATCAGGATCGACGAAATTCTTTCGGGTCTTTCCCGCGTACGTCGGGGAGAGAAGAGTTTCCAGTTTCGGAAGGAGTTCGCTCAGGCCACAGTCTCGGTTAATAGTTTGACCCAGGAAGAACTTCTTGAAGGGGGTCATCGGTCAGGGCTATGGCTTTTGCCGCTCTACAGTGACCGTGACCAGCCCTATCTTTTCTATCTGTCAACTTACCGGGCCGACATGCGGGTTTTTCGTATGCGCGGTTCCTATGCAATAAATATTTCCCTGAGCGATAGTCGTGAGCAGAGGCGGATCGGAGTGGATGACCGTTTGAGGGAAGATCAATCTTTTAGCCTGATTCTGAAGCAAACTGTAAATGAACTGGCCGTTCAGGAAAAGCTGGAACTGTTCACGAGCAACGCCGACAGCTACTATGGTTCGGGGGATGGGGATATCGATGGATTCTTGATTGCGACCGATCTTCGGCGTCCATTTGAAACTACCGAGCTATCGGCGGGAGTTGAATTCCGCAGGGCTGAGACTTCGTCCGGGATTGAATCTCGCTTGTATCGGTTGAAGACAGGAGTGATCCGAAGAGCAATTGGTCGGGGTGAATTACAGGCGAATATTGAACTGTATCGGCAGCAATTGTCTGGCGCTACCGGTACGTCTCAAATTTCGTATCGACTGACCGACAATCGGCTGGGGAGACGCGGCGTTGTCTGGTTTCTGTCGGCGAGGTATGGTGGCCTGTCGGGAACGCGGTTGAACCTGCACCTGTCCGGTCGACACTCCGATGACTGCCCGCCCCGGTTTGAGATGCGCGCCGAACTGGTGGCAGGAATCTAAAATGAAGTTACTAAGTTTGAAAATAATCGTTTTCTGCTGGTTGTGCGGAATCTCAACAGCGGTTACGGCACCGCAGGTTGAGTACGTTGGTGAGCCGCCAATCTGTCAACAGGAGATCAGTCGTGTTCTGAGTCATACGAGCGATCTATCGGAGGTTCAAGAAAGTCTTGAAAGAACTTTACGTAACTTTGGCTATTTCACTTTTCACCTGACCCGGTCCGATTCAACCTTGCTGATAGAGGCCGGTCCCAGACACTGGTTGAGCGAGTTGGAAATCGTAGGGGACAGCGCTGCTTCTATTAGTGTCGATCTCCCTTTCGATCAGGTCGCCGTTACTCATTGGGCGAAGGATATTTTGGCGCGGTATCATACTGATGGTTATCACTATGCAGAATTAAGGGTGTTATCTGTTTACGGGAGCAAATCTGAACATCGCTTGAAATTTGAGTTCAGCCGAGGCCCCCGGCTCGTATTCAACGATTATAACCTTTGCGGTTTGGTGCGAAGCAGGCGGAAAAGTGTGCTCCGCTTTTTGCCCGACTCGTTCGGGGAAACTCTGTCACCAAAACTACTGAATGAAGTATATTCCGCAGCCGGGGAGATTGAATATCTGCGACTGGTCGGTGATGTTGAGGTGAAGCCGACGCCCGGTTTCAATGGCGCTAATCTGGGGCTGACATTCGACGAGAAAAAGTCGGCTGTTTTTGAGGGCGGCTTGGGATACCTGGCCGATCAGGATGAACGTCTCGTTTGGAATATGCGTCTGCAGTTGGTCAATCTCTTTGGCGAAGGTCGTCAGGCCGATTTGCAGTCGACCCGGCCCGCCGAGGGACGGACTTTGCTAGACATAATGTACAGGCAGCCGTTTTTTGTTTTTGGAACCGGGCAGCTTACGTTCAACGTTATGACCCGTGATTTTCGTGAGCAGTTCTATGAGTTTTCTTTTAATACCGAGTATTCCTGGCGATTGGGGCATCGTCTTAAGGGAGGAGTAGGAGTTGGTTGGAAAAGAGTCGACCCGGTTGATTCACTCGGGGCGTATTCGCGCTCTTTGTTGGGGCTCAACGTGAGCCGTTCGACGATACAGCCAAAAGTCAATCCGCTCAGGGGCAGCCGTCTGATCTGGACCGCCTCGTATACTCATCGGGTTTATTCAGACCTTCCTTCGGAATCCGACGTGACATTCAATGACACGCGCACTTCATTTTTGCTGGAGCGAATACAGCCGCTGTTCGGTTTGGTGGGGCACAAATTTGGATTCGTGTATCAAAGTCTGATCAGCAGTGAAGAGGAAATCCCGATCTCGGAACTGATTCTTATAGGCGGACCGGGTTCGGCAGGCAAGCTTGGTTTAAAACACGGACTAAGTCCGTTGCGGGGATTTCGTAATCAGCAGTTTGCGGTCAAGTCGGTCGTCACGGTCACCCTTGAGCCATATTTGAGATTCCAGTCCGGCCGCCTGTCATTGTTCTACGATGGTGCCTATCTGTTTGAAGCGGCGGAAGAATTTTACCGCTTCGGATTCGGAATCGGGATGGCGCTGATAGGGCAGGATAGATCGCTTCATCTATCTCTTGGGTGGAGTCGTGATGTAGATTTCGACCAGCCGCGGATTTCGATCGATATTAGATCGGACATATAATAGTTGCCTGCCGTGGTTGACTTGCGCACTATCAGATTGTGAATATTCTCTATAATTGCCTGAAATTAATCAGAGTTCAGAACTGCCTGATCACAACTGCGGCGGTGTTGCTTGGCGCCCACCTGACGAAGACCGAACCCGCTTACTACCGGCCGTTGATTGCATCGCTGGCGGCCTTTTTTGTCTGTGCCGCCGGGAATACAATCAATGACCTGCTTGATATTGAGAGTGATCGAATAAACCATCCCAGGCGAGTTCTGGTGACGGGTGAGTTGAGTTTGATCACGGCTCGTTGGTTGGCCGTTGTTATGTCCGGCCTGGCGGTTGCGCTTGCGATTCTGACCGGCTGGCTGTTGCTGCTTATTCTTCTCGCCGCCCTGGTCTTGCTCTGGTACTATAACTCACGCGCCAAGCATCTGCCTCTGGTGGGGAACAGCATTGTCGCCCTGCTTGGTTCGGTCCTGTTTATCGTGGGAGGAATGTCGGTTGATAACGCCGCAGCGTTTTCTTTGCCCGGTCCGATCATACCGGCGGTACTTGCTTTCCACTTTCATCTACTGAGAGAAGTTGTTAAAGATGTTCAAGATATGAGGGGAGATGAAAGTGTTACTTCAAGTACGATGGCTGTTCTGCTAGGCCAGAAAAACAGCCTCCGCCTGGCTCTGGGTATTCACTTGCTGACCAGCGCTATCATTCTCTGGCCGTTCCTGACTGGCTGGTATTCCGGCTATTATGCTCTGATCGCAGTAGTTGGAGTTGTCGTTCCAAATTCGATTGTGATGGTTTTCCTGTTTCGTCAGCCGACCCATGACCGGCTTGCGGCCACGGCGAGAGTTCTAAAACTCACGATGGTGATAGGTGTTGTCTCTCTTTTAGTTGCCTGAAATTCGACTGCAACGTTTATTCAAAAACTAAGTATAATAGTAATTATGGATTGTTTTTGGCCTGAGAAGTCTGAGGTATTATGCGAGCTTTGCTCACGCCGTTTTTGATCGCTCTGTTTATTTTGTTATCCGGGACTAATGTTGCCGGTATTCAATTGTCCCAGTCTTTGGATTGCAATGAGATGGCTTTTGAGGACAGCGCCAATCTGACAATTACGATAGAATGGGATGGTGGGCAGGCGGCCTACCGATTTGAGCGGGCACTTGATCCTTTTTTTGATCGGCTCAAGGTCAAAGGGTTTTCTTCATCGATAAGCAGCCAGCCAACAGCCGACGGTGAGAAGACGATCAAGACTTTTCGATATGTACTGGTGCCGACTTCAAGCGGAGCCGCCCGGATAGACCCGATAACCATCAGCTATCTGGCTATGCCGGATTCGATCAGCGGCGAACTGGTGACCGAGCCAATGACGATCACAGTAGCCGAGGAGATTCCTGTCAAGATCGAAACGGGATCGAACAAACTCTGGGTTTTTCTTGCCGGTGGTTTGGTTATCCTCGTTGTTGGAGCGGCCGCATACTGGAGAAAACGGTCGGCAGTACCGGACGAGCCGATTCTCACTCCGGTTGAGAAATTCTTGAATGCTCTTGAGGATGCTAAGTTTTCCTCGGGATCGGATCTGAAAAAATTCCAGTCTGCACTCCATGATGGACTGGCGCAATTCTTTATGGAACAATACTCTATCGAAGTCAGTTTACTACCTGATGATGGCGTTGTCGAAGCGCTCGACGGCACCAAACTCGATGAAGAACAGAAGCAAAAACTGGCGCATTGGTTTACTCAGGCGAAAAGGGACAAATTCCGACCGGTGGATGGATCACCCGGCGAGGTCGTCCGACTTGAGAATGAGATTCGCGCTTTTCTTGATAATTTGAAATAACCTAAGTTTAGCGGAGGATAGATGCACACTGACATTCAGCAGATTCAAGCAGCCGTGGAGAGGGAGTCCTTGTTTGTCGAACAATTGACAGAGCAGATTCGGAGCGTCATTGTTGGACAGAATTACCTGATTGAGCGGCTGTTGATTGGAATTCTGGCTGACGGCCACATTTTGATTGAGGGCGTCCCCGGTTTGGCAAAAACTCTATCAGTTAAAACACTTTCCGACGCTATTCAGGCGAAATTCCAGCGACTTCAGTTTACGCCCGATCTTCTGCCTGCTGATTTGATCGGTACCATGATCTATAACCCGCAGACGTCCGAGTTCTCGGTGAAGAAGGGTCCGATTTTTGCCAACATAATTCTGGCCGATGAAATCAACCGCGCCCCCGCCAAAGTCCAGTCGGCGCTGTTGGAGGCGATGCAGGAGCGACAGGTGACAATTGGCGAAACGACTTTTCCTCTGGACAGGCCGTTTCTCGTTCTGGCCACCCAAAATCCGATTGAGCAGGAGGGAACTTACCCGCTGCCGGAGGCACAGATTGACCGCTTTATGTTGATGCTGAAAGTCACCTATCCAACACCGGCGGAAGAGCGCGAGATTATGGATCGCAACGCCGAGACAACTAAAATTCAGGTAAAGCAAGTTATTAGCACCGAAGATATCATTCGTGCCCGGGAAGTTGTTAGCTCCATCTACGTTGACGACAAGGTAAAAGACTATATTGTCAATCTGATCTTTGCCAGTCGCGAACCTGAAAAATATGGCTTGTCTGACCTTAAGGATCTGATCAGTTTTGGAGCCTCGCCCCGTGCGACCATATATCTGAATCTGGCTGCCAAAGCCCACGCGTTCATAAGAGGGCGTGGCTATATAACTCCCGAAGATGTCAAAGCGATTGGGATGGATGTGCTCCGGCACCGCATTCTCATAACGTACGAAGCAGAGGCCGAGGAAATCAGCAGCGACGACATTGTCCGGAAGATCTTTGATGCTGTCGAGGTGCCGTAGTAAGCTGAGCGGTTATGATTCCCAAAGAGATACTCAAAAAAGTACGCCGTATCGAGATTCGTACCAAAAAATTGGTGAACGATCTTTTTTCCGGTGAATACCATTCCACTTTCAAAGGGCAGGGGATGGAATTTGAGGAAGTTCGGCAATACGAACCGGGTGATGAAATCCGGTTGATCGACTGGAATGTCACCGCCCGCACCGGTTATCCATATATCAAGAAATTCAAGGAAGAGCGGGAGCTGTCGGTTATTTTGTTGTTTGATGCTTCTTCTTCCGGTCATTTCGGCACTAAAGAGAGGTTCAAAAACGAGACGGCGGCCGAACTATGTGCTCTGCTCGCTTTTTCGGCTATCAAAAATAATGATAAAGTCGGGCTGATAATTTTTACCGACGAGATCGAGAAGTTTGTCCCGCCCAAAAAGGGGAGAGCCCACGTCCTGCGTCTGATTCGGGAAGTCATTTATTTTGAGCCGCGTGGCAAAGGTACCAATATCGCCGGGGCGCTGGAGTATTTTAGCCGGGTGATAAAGCGCAAGTCGGTTGTTTTCCTGATCTCCGATTTTCTTTCAGAAGATTTTCTAAAGCCGGTTCAAATAGCCAGCAACAAGCATGACATGATCGCAATTAAGATTACCGATCCACGCGAAGTTACATTCGACAATGTCGGTTTGCTGGAACTTGAAGATGCGGAGACGGGTGAGGTTTTTGTGGTCGACACCGGATCACGCGCTTTCAGGAACGAGTTTGCCGCACGTGCCTCCGAAGATAACTCGGAACTAAGCCGAGAATTCAGATTGATGAATCTCGACTTTATCAATATCCGCACCGATAAGTCGTATATCGTGCCACTCATTAATTTCTTTAAGATGAGAGAGAAAAGACACTGATGAATTCCGCTCGCCTTGTTCACAGGTTCATAGTAATTAGCTGCCTACTGCTCATGATGTTCTGCGTCTCTTGTATTGGTGACGCTGGAGCCGATGACGTTTCACGACATAAAAAACTGGCCGGTGAACTTCGCGATGCCAAACTCTACCGGGCTGCTGTCGAGGAATATGCAAAAGCTCTGGAAGCATCTTCGCTTGAGAATTCATCTCGCGCCAATATCAACTATCTCATCGCCAAATTGTATTTTGAAAATATTCAGGATTATGAACAGGCCGCGTCATACTATGTGCGGGCTCGTGCGCTTGACCCTAATGGAAGTTTTGTTTTTGAAGCCTCGCGTAATCTGGTGACCTCGCTGGAGCGGATGGGGCGGATGCTTGACGCCAGCCGGGAATTGAATGTCGCTACCAATATCAATTCGGAACCGGCCTCGGCGGCGGATGTTGAAGTTGCCCGGGTGGGTGGTCGGCCAATCTGGTTGTCAGAAATAGATCAGCAGATACAGTCGCTTGAGCCCGAAGCTCAAAAACAGTTTATGAATCCGACGAGGAAGATAGAATTTGTGCATCAGTATGTAGGCGTCGAATTACTGTATCATGCGGCCCTGCGCGAGCAGTACGATAACGATGCCGACATTAAGAGTCAGATGCGACTGCTGCACAAACGGCTTCTGGTCGACAAGTATGTTTTGAAAAAAGTTATGCCGACAGTTCGTATCGATACCGCCGATGTTATGAATTTCTACAAGGCCAATGCTCAGTCTCGGTATAACAATGCGCCGTATGATTCAGTGCGGACGGCAGTGTTCATGGACTATCAGATGGTGAAGACAGAGTCGGCTTATGGCGAATATATTGCAAATTTGGCTAAAGCCGAAAAAGTAGAATTCCTGGATCACAATGTGAAGTAATGATGAGTATCTGTTTACAAAATATCAGCCCGGCGAAATCAAAATATGGGCGCATAGTGGTTCGAATAACAATCAGGCTGCTATTGCTTCTGTTGGCTATCGTCGCACCAGTGTCAGCGCAGAACGCTGCCGATACGGTAGAGTCACTAGCTGGCATTCAGATAACAACTTCTGTCGATCTCGCTGAAATCTACATTGGTGATTTGATTACTTACAAGATAGCTATTTCCTACGATTCAACTTATCAGCTCATTCCACCTCCTCTGGGTGTTAATCTGGGCGCTTTTGATGTGCGTGACTATACACCTGATGTTACCACCGATCTTCCCGATGGTCGCAAGCATACTGAAAACTCGTTTACGCTCAGTACTTTTACGACCGGCGAATATCTTATCCCGCCGGTGCCGGTGGGTTTTATTCTTCCCGATGGAAGCAAACGTTACCTGCTGTCGGAGTCGGTCCCGATAAAAGTGAACTCCATGCTGCTCGACAGTGACGACACAGCCGATATCGCGGCTCTTAAGGATCCGTACGAATTTGAACGAGACTACTTCGCGTATTATCTTTGGGGATCAATAGCTTTTATTGCGATAGCCCTTGGACTGTTTCTCTGGTGGAGATTTGGCCGACGCAAAGTAGAGCAGGAACCGATTGATCTACGTCCGCCCTGGGAGCAGGCCTTTGAGAGGCTGGCTAATCTCAAACAGCAACCGGTCCCGGAAGATGGCAACTTTAAGGCGTACTATATCGATCTGACCGAGATCGCGCGCGAGTATCTTGGCCGCATGTATATTATCAATGTCCTCGATATGACCACCAGCGAATTCCTGAATCACTTTGCTGAACGGGAAACACCCGCCGACCTGCACAATAATATGAAATTGTTCCTGGATCATGCTGACTTAGTCAAGTTTGCCCGCTTTGATCCCGAGCAAGAGCGTGCCGATTCGGATTTTGATTTTGTTCATGCCACTGTCGGAGATGTTAGAGATGACTTTGAGCACCGTCAAAGAGAGTTAGAAGCGGCTCAGGAAAAGACTACCGTGTCAGCAGGTGGGGGAGGTGGCCATGATTGAGTTTTCAGGACTTGGTCTGAATTTCTTTGACACCGTAGAGGCTGTGATACCGGCTACAGTCATTTTTGGTGTTGGCCTGGTTCTGTTACTACTGATGATATTATATAAGCTTAGCAGAAAACGGCCCCGGTCGGCATCGATCAAATACTCGGACCTTCGCATTGTCAAACGGGCGGCCCGTACTCGAAAGCAGAGATTTCGCTTTCTTCTTACTGTTTTCAGGCTGCTGGCGGTGGCGCTGTTCATTGTGGCTTTTGCTCGCCCCCGGTCGGGAACCGAGTATCAGGAGATTACTTCCGAAGGGGTCGATATCATGCTGCTACTTGATGTCTCTTCGTCAATGCAGGCTGAGGATTTCAAACCCAACAATCGGCTGTTTGTGGCTAAGGAAGAGATCAAGAACTTCATTGGGAAGAGGCTGAACGACCGAATAGGGTTGGTCGTATTCGCACGATATGCTTATACACAATGTCCTTTGACGACCGACTACGGTGTGCTGCTGAATTTTGTTAGTCAAGTGGACTTTGGCCTGGTGGAGGATGGTACGGCTATTGGGATGGCCACCGCGACCGCGGTCAACAGGTTGCGGGAATCGGATTCGGAGACCAAAATAATTGTCCTGCTGACTGATGGTGATAACAACTCCGGAGAGATAGACCCTATTACGGCGGCGACTTTGGCTGCAACCTTTGATATTAAGATATACACTATCGGGGTCGGCAAGTCCGGCAACGTCATGTTCCCGTACCAAGACCCACTTTTTGGTAAGAGGTACATTTATCAGGCGACCAAGATTGATGAGGAATCACTCCGGGAAATTGCCGCCAAGACCAGCGGTAAGTATTTCCGGGCTCAGTCCGAAGAAGAGTTGGAAGAGATTTACGGGTTGATAGATGATCTTGAAAAGACAGAAGTCACGGTGGCCGCGCATATTCAATACAAGGAGCTGTTCCACCATTTTGTCTATGCCGGATTGGTCCTGCTTCTGCTCGAACTACTTTTGGCCAACACCTATTTCAGGAAACTCCCCTAAGGAAAAACTATGCGATTTGCTGCTCCTGAAAATTTCCTGATTCTGATTGGTGTTTTACTGGTCGCCGTTTTTCTTTTCTGGGCCATCGCCCGCAAAAAGAAATTGCTGGCCCGATTTGGTGACCTGCCCTTGCTTTTGCGTAACGCACCCCATGTTTCGTTTGCCCGGCAGAGAACCAAAGCAGTCCTTTCGATCGTTGCCCTGATCCTGCTTACCTTCGTTTTGGTCCGTCTGCAGTTCGGTACGCATATGGAAAAACTCAAGCGGGAAGGTCTTGACATTGTGGTTGCGCTGGATGTTTCAAATTCGATGATGGTCCAGGACATGGTGCCCAATCGTCTTCAGAAAGCCAAACAGGAAGTGCTCGGGATTATTGACCATCTTCGCGGGGATAGGATCGCCCTGGTCGTTTTTGCCGGCGAAGCATTCATTCAGTGTCCCTTGACACTTGATTATGCTGCCGCCCACTTCTTATTGAACGCAGTCGACAACAACACCGTCTCGGTTCAAGGGACATCACTCACAAATGCTCTTGAGACTGCGTTGCAGGCGTTTAATCAAAAAGAGAAAAAGCACAAAGTTCTGCTGCTGCTGACCGATGGAGAGGATCATGAAGGCGGCGCTATCGAAGCCGCCAAACGTGCTCGTCAGGATGGCGTAAAGATATACACGGTTGGAATCGGCAACCCGGATGGGGAACCAATCCCGGTTCTGGACCGTAATGGAAAACAGGTTGGTTTTCGAAAAGATGAGAGAGGTGAAGTAATAATCTCTCGACTGGATGCAGAGACGCTGCAGAAGATTTCTCTTGCGACCGGAGGTAAATTCTACAACGCGACCGCCGGTGAGATGGAACTTGACCTGATTTTCGAAGAGATTTCAAGCTTGGAGAAAAAGGAACTGGAAGGTACTCTGGTTACTCGATATGATGACCGTTTTCAATGGCCTCTGCTACTCGCGATTTTTCTCGTGATCGGTGAGTTTGTTCTTCCGGAACGAAAGAGGCGCAAAGATGTTGAATAGTAGAGACTGAGACATGAAGATTATTTTTACGATTACAACCGTCTGCATCCTGGCGCTGGGAGCATCTTCAATGGCCGAGGATTATGTCGACCTGGTCAAGAAGGGGAACGAGGCTTTCAAGCAGAACGATTTCAATACCGCTCTGGAATTATATCATAATGCCGAAACAGAGCTTCCGGAGTCAACCGAACTACAGTACAACATAGCTGGCGCTCTATATAAAGAAGGCAAGTATGAAGAGGCGGTTGATCTCTACACCAAGTCTCTGAATACAACCGATGCCAATTTGGGAGCATCGGCTCATTATAATCTTGGGAATACTCATTTTCGCATGGGTGACTTTCAAAATGCTATCAAAAGCTATGAGAACTCGTTGAATATTAACCCGAAAGACAGGGACGCAAAATATAACCTGGAGGTAGCCAGAAAGAGACTCAAAGAAGAGATCAAACCGGAACAACAGGACCAGGATCAA
>JAUXBO010000021.1 GCA_030619345.1 Candidatus Zixiibacteriota bacterium
ATGTAACGGTAGAAATAGACTCAAACGGTAATCCTCAGATGGCTGGAGATTATCAAATTGCAGCTGTTGGCTATGACTGGAAAAGGCGTTTGATAGCAGGTCCCGACCTGTCAGAGATTTTTTCCATCTATTCTGACGCCGATCCAAAACTGGTGATTTCTCCTTCGTATGATCTTGTCTTGCAGGTAGGAGAGAGTGTACAATTCTCGGCTGAACTAATAGACGGTTCTGGCAATCCTCCCATCAGTGTCGAGGCAGACTACACGTTTGTGGCCGGGTCCGATGATATTGGTTTTCTTGACAATTCGGTCCTCTTTGCTCTTAGGCCCGGACAAGCGCGGGTACTGGCGACGTTCGACTCATTGACCGCCCTTTCCGGAGTCATTACAGTACTGCCGGGTGGACCGAGCATAAACTATGTAAGCAATAGTCTAACTCCGACGAGTATTTTTGCCGGGACGGAAACATATTTCTATTTTAAAATCGAGTTACAACCGGACTACCCGGGTGATTTGCAATTTGAGTCTGGGGAATTCACAATTTCCGGCGTCGGTTTTTCCAGCACGGTCCAACTGTCTAACACCAGTGGGATAATAATTCCCGGCATCAATCACTTTTCATCAGAAGCGTTGCTCGTACCGACCAGCCAATCGGGAAATGATCTTACTGTTTCGGCCTTGATTCTTTACACGCCTGCAGTGGGAAGTCCGAATCAGAGTTTTATTACAGACTTTGATGGGCAAAAAATAAGTGTCGGTAATCAGCCGGATATAAAGATTTGTGAACTGAGTACGATTGCTCCCAACCCTCCCTGGGTCAACACCAACCAGCATTTCCAGATGAGAAGCGTGCTGGTCAATCAATCACTCTTTCCAATCGACTCATTCAAATTCAGATTGGTATCCAACGGCGGTTCGACCTTTAGCCCTGGTCTGGTCACGCTCTCCGTGGGGCCGGGAGACACGGCAGTGATTTTCTTCGATGTTACCGCTGCTGCAATTCCGAGTGTCGGGGAGCAGTTCACTCTGGAGCCGGTGTTCCCTTCTTCGGCGACATATTCTGGACTTGACCGAATCGAAAACGTGATCATTCAGGAGCCGGTTTCACTCAGACTGACCTACGATCTGTTCGGAGTTAACAATGGAATAGTAGCCTTCAACAGTGAATTCTCAATGGCTGTTGAGTTGGAAGTGTCGGGTCAATCAACTCCAACGGATGCCCAATATACCGTATTTGCCAGTCCCGGTCTTATCGACGGCTACCCAATGTCGGGAGTGATCATTCCCGGCGAACATATCATATTTGATTTCACGGCTCCTGCTGTCGACACTACCGTGACGATTTCGTTTGAACTGACGGATCTGCCGGTCGACCTCAACACTGCTCAGCCAGCTATTCTGGATACGACAGAGTTCTCGTTTGATATCAGACCGCAGTCGATAGTCGGTGACCTTTTCGCCGTTTCCGGGCTGTCCGGAAACAATTTGATCACGCCCGGAATGGTGAGAGACCTGATAGATGTCAAGTTCGTGAACCGGGCGGGCTCCGATGAATCGGCAATTTCTATTGACAGTATCACGGTTGAGTTTTTTGACCATTTGCTACAAGAGGTCAATGCGTCGAGTCTTATCGATTTGGACCAGACTAAATTCAAAAGTGATGATCTCGGCCTCACTTTATGTGTCGCTGTTGGCAACCGCCTGACCTGTGTTTTTAGCGACCTCAGTGTTGTACGTTCAGACTCGATTGAGATGATTTTCGCAATCCTAATGAAGAGTACATCATACGAGGAGATAGTTATCCGCCTTGATTTATCGAAGGTCGGCGCTCATTATTCGTCAGGACCGCTGGCGGGGAGTCGCCCGACTATTGCGGTTGACAGCGAGTCGAGCCGTGATTACCAGTTTGTTATTCGCGGAAAATCTTTACCCGAATCAGTAGTGATCGAGCGCAACCCGATTAATCCCAACAACGAGCCGCTTCGGTTTAGCTACATACTGGCCAGCGCCTCCGATATCGAATTCCGGATTTTCACATTAACCGGTGAAGAAGTTTACGCCCGAGATATATCGTCCGGGTCGACTGGCGCGGTCCCTAATCAGGAAAACATTATCGAATGGGACGGTCGTAATAACGGCGGACAAATGGTCCTCAACGGAGTTTATATCGCCTATATTCACATCGTGGCCACCGGTGAAAGCACTAGTATAAAAGTGGCGGTGCTCAAATGAGGTATCGTTCGTTCACTCTTACGCTCGTAGGGTTGTTGCTGATTCTATCGACCCTGGCTTTTAGTGGTGACGCCGGATTTGAGTCTCCATTTATGACCGGCGCAGGTGCTCGGGCGCTCGGCATGGGTGGGGGATTCACCTCTATTGCCAACGATGGATCGGCTATGTTCTACAATCCTTCCGGACTGGCTATGCTGCAATTCCATGAAGTTTCGTTCATGCATATGTCCCTGGCCGAGGGAACCAACTACAATTTTGCGTCGTGGGTTTTTCCCACCACTCGTGTGGGTGGTTTTGGCGTAGCAATGATGAGAGTTGGTACTGACGACATTATTCGGCGCAACAACTATGTTGACGAAGGCACCTTTGGGTATTCCAATTTTCAGATAATGGCCGGTTACGGAACAATGATCGCCAATGATCTTTCATTTGGACTAAATATAAAAGTAGTGAACCAGTCTCTCGATACCTGGTCGGATTATGGGTTCGGACTTGATCTGGGTGCACGCATCCTTCTTCATGAAAAAATCTCCGCCGGTCTGATTCTACGCGACATAATTCCTCCCGAGCTGAAACTCAACCTGGCTAAAGAATCGGTGCCCGCCTCAATTGCCGCTGGTCTGGCTTTTCAGGATGTCCGCCTGTCAGAGATGGTGAATCTAACAACTTCGTTTGAAATCGAAAAAGTTGAAACTCGAACTGCCCGGGTGCATACCGGTGGTGAACTTGGCTACAATAATCGTTACTTCGTAAGAGCAGGTTATGATCGCGACAACATGGCCTTCGGGGCGGGCTATCGGCAAAACCGACTCCAATTTGATTATGCTTATAAAGTAATGGGATACATCGACGATAGCCATCGTCTCTCCGTATCATTCCTACTTGGTTCCTCGGTGGATGAACGTCGACGGTCAATTGAGCAGCAACAACAGATTGCCAGCGATGAGATACTGCAGAGTGAGAGAAACCGCCAATTTGACCTGTACAAAAATAAGGCTGATGAGTTCTATTATCGGTTCCGGCTTGATTCCGCCCGTACCTACTATGAGCGAGCGCTGGCCTTTGACGAAAACAACCGGGCTATCGTTGGAACGATTGCGGCCATTGATGAGGCGCTGCGTTATCAGGCTGAAGAACGGCAGAGGATTTCGCGGCACGAACTGGAGATGAGAACTGCGGTGGAGAGATATTATCAGCAGTCGCAGAAGTTCTACTTCAAGAAATTCTACCCGGCCGCGATAGATATGCTAAATCTTATTCTCGATATTGAGCCGATGCATCCTGGAGCAAATTCACTTCTAAGTGAGATTCAGACAGCAATCAAGAGCGAGATAGCCGTGAATACAAAGATAGCAGAACAAGCCGAGCAGGACAATGACGTCCTTCGGGCGCTTGAAGCATATACTCGCGTGCTGGAACTCGACCCGAGTAACCTTGAGATTTCAGAAGCCAAAAAGCGCCTGGGTGCAAGGATGGATTTGGTCCAACAGTTAAACTTGGGAATTGAGCTTTATAACAATGGCAAAATCAGCCAGGCCGGAAAGAGATTCCGAGCCGTGCTGGCCATCGACCTGGATAATGCCGTGGCCTTTGAATACATGAAAAAGATTGCGTCTCAGAGTAAACAGGCACCCACCCTGGAAGTTTTGCAGAAGGACAAAGCTATTTGGCAGCACTATGTTGACGGACTTCGGTTTATGCGGGACAAAGAGTATCGCAACGCGATTGATGCCTGGAATGAAGTCCTGAAGGTGTATCCAACCAGCCTTGAAACGCTCAACAATCTTGAACAGGCAAGGCTCCGCCTGAAATCAGAAGAGGAATCCGATTAAGCTGGTTGGGCGAGTCTAACTTTCAAGTTCTGTTTTTTGTAGGCGATGCCAGCTTCACGGACTACCATAAACTATGTTTCGCCGTCCCATTAAAGAGATAAACGCTGAATTTTCCGCGCAGGAAATACATCTTGATGACATCCGACGTGTGGTCAGGGAGAGCTGTGTTGCGGCCGGGTTGCCGCGCAAAGAGATATCCTCCGTTCTACTGGCTATCGAAGAAGGGGCGACCAATATAATTCGTCACGCCTATCTTTACAAGACGGGGGCTATTCGTGTTCGGATTGTGATATTCAGCAAGCAGATGGTCTTTTCTCTGATTGATTCCGGGCGTTCGTTTACACCTCCGGGCTCCGAGGGGATTGATTTCGAAAAGATGGTTGAGTCCGGTCGCAAAGGCGGGCTGGGATTCTATATGATCCGCAAGATAATGGATTCGGTGGAGTACATAACCGCCGCCGGGTTCAATGAATTGAGAATGATTAAACGTATTAAGCCGGACCGGACCGAGGGCCGACCGTTCTTGCGTCGTCTTATGTCGTTACGGGTTAGTTTCTCTCTTTGGACATTTATGGTCGTTCTCGTATGTGTGGGCTTATCATATTGGTATGCGAATTTTCAAGCTTCTCGTCAGCTCCACCAGCATCTCGACGATACCGTGCTCTCGCTTGGAGAGACCATTGCTGAGCAGGCGGCGGGACTGCTTATCAACCGACGCTCGCACGTCGAGTTTGACCAGTTGATTGTCAGTAACATGAGAGCCAACCCGGAATTAGAGCTGGTAGTCCTCACCGACACTTCCGGGTTTATTATTGCGCATTCGGAAGATGTACGGAGTTTACGCAAGAAATATGAATTCCCTGATTTTGTAGATCAGACAGAGCTCAACATACCTCAGCCCTATCAACAGTCTGGTTTGGAATCCCGATACCTGATGCTACACATATCGGCGGGGGAGAGAATCCTGGGTAGTGTACACGCCGTGTACTCGGCCGAGAACCTCAAGTCTCAATTAGGCGAAGCCCGCAAGCAGATTGCTTATGTCACAATAATTCTGCTGCTCTTTGGCGTTCTGGCAATCTACTTATTGTCGAACTACTTCGTCAGACCCATTGCACAAATCACTGCGCGAGTCCGTCGCTTTACTTCCGGGGATCTGGAGACCGAGCTTCCGCTTGAGGGGGCCGAGGAATTTTTTGAAATCTCCAGGGCCTTTAACCAGATGATGACTCGCCTTAGCCGTGACAGAAAGAATATCATCGAACGTGAGAAACTGGCTAAAGAGATGGAAGTCGCATCCGAGATTCAAAAAACCCTTTTGCCAAGCAAGCTTCCGAACTTACCGGGGATGGAAGTAGACGCTGTCTATCGTCCGGCATCGGTGGTGAGTGGGGATTTGTATGATATCTTCAAGGTTGGGGAGAGCCGCTATTGTCTGACGGTGGCCGATGTTTCCGGCAAAGGTGTGCCGGCTTCTCTGGTTATGTCTATGCTGCGAACTTTGATTCGCATTTATGCTATCGGCGAGGATTCCTCGCGACAGATTCTAAAAAAAGTGAACGATTATCTATCCGACAATATGCCCCCCGGAATGTTTATCACTATCATGCTCCTGTTGTATGACACGGAGAGTTCCAAGGCCAATTTCGTCTCCGCCGGTCATAATCCGATGCTTTTTTACAATGCTTCCCAAACAACTCTTCAGAAGATAAACCCACAGGGAATGCCGCTGGGTATGCCGGACACTCTAAATGGTGATTTTGCCGATTCGCTGGAAGAAGTTGACCTTGAAATCGCTGACCAGGATCTTCTGTTCATGTTCACCGACGGACTCTCAGAGGCTGTTTCGCCCAATGGGAAACGCTATGGCCTCGACAAGCTGGCCGACTTTGTCGCTGCCGGACTTTCTCAACCGGGCCAGACAGACGTCAGCCAACTGGCCAAATCGATCACTGAAGAGTTGGATGCTTATTCCGGGTATGCTCCTCCCAGCGATGATATCTCTTTTATCATCGCTCGAAAAATGAGTTCGGTTACTCAAAGAAATCTTCGTGGCCAGACCGAAGTGGACAGCCAGCATATTAGGGACGCCGATAAACGATAGTTTTTTCTCGCCCTCACATTTTTGTTGCTCGTCTCCCGTATCAACTGTTTCTTGGCATGAAAACTTGCTGGTTTTAACGGTAAGGTATTTGATGGACCATGGAATAAATATTTCGCTGTCCGAAAGAGAAGCGTCCGGCATCTCCAACGTCAGAGTTGATGGTGTGATCGATACGATCACGGCGAGTGAGCTTGAACAGGTAATTGACTCTCTGGTAAAAAGAGAGCGTTTCCGTATTGTGATTGATCGCGCCGGTGGTGATTATATCTCGTCTGCTGGCTGGGGGATATTCATCTCGAACATTAAGCTGGTTCGCCAAAATGGTGGTGATATCAAGCTGGCTAATATGATCGAGAATGTCCGTGAGATATACGAGCTATTAGAGTTTGAAAACGTGCTCCGTGCCTATGATTCGCTCGATAGCGCCCACGTGGACTTTGGAGACAGCGGCAACAACATAAAAAAAAAGTCCCGGCCGAAGCAAAACTAATCGTCAGTGAACAACTGGTCACTTCCGATGCGCTCAGGGAAAGCCTCAGCCAGCCGGGCGGAAACGATCTGGATGGAGAGATCGAGAATCGTATTCTGGCCCTCGTGCGGCGAGATCCGTTTAGCACTATTTCCGAGATTCGAGATGAAACAAATCGTCATTTGAGTGCGGGGCGCGTTGGTTGGTGGACGGTGTTCTCGGTTATGAAAAGAAAGAGACTGGTTAGACGCAGGTCCCGATTCAGATACGCACGCGGGTTTTACCAGACATAGATTTTATTTGACAGTATTTCTTTGAACCCTATATTTCAATTAGGGTTACAGCAACTGGAAAGCGAATATGACGACTGAACACTGGGTCATTGTAGGCCTGTCAGCATGTATTGTTTTTCTGACGTTTCTTTTGCTCTGGCAGCGAAGAAAGCGTAGTCAGATTGGTTTGTCCGGACTCTCTTCGGACAGATTTGGTGAGTTGCTGAACTCTGCGAATGGATCGAATTCGATCCAGAAGACGGCGGGTATTGTCAGCGATTTGTTGGTTGGGACTTGCCGGTGTGAGCGTATTTTGTTTTTACGCAAGAGGAGAGGTGTACTCGATCTGAATTACCATTATGGACTCAAAGAATTCAAACGCAGCCTGATCAGGATTCCGTTTAGCGGCGCTCTTGCCAAAGAAGTAAGTCGTGGATTTAATCCGCGATCAATAACAAATATTCGGGAGTTTATTCCTGACAACCTGGCCGATTTTCTCACCGATCAAGGCATTACCCTGTTTTTTCCAGTCTTTTGGAAAGAGCATCTCTATGGAATCTACTTCGTTAAGACAGACAATAAAATCGTGGATGAATTACGGGACTTCTTCATGGCCACCCTGGCTAAACATCTCTCAATCGCCTATCACATCAAGTGGCATGAATCAAAGCTCAACGATATGCAAAATAGGATGAGTACGGCCAAGGATTCGGATCGAAGCAAAGGATACACTTCCCGACACATTTCTCTGGATATGCTTGGACTTGTTCGACACAAAAACAGTGACCGTCTGGTAGTTCAAGTGATAGATTCGATTCAGAAAAACCTCTCGCTCAAACGCATAGCTTTCTTATACCAGCCCAGAAACTCAGTCAAAGCTGCGCTCATCGTGCGAGGCGAGAACGGGGCCAGCCTCAAAATACCATCCATCGAATCAGTCGGCAAGATTCTCAGCGAATCTGATTTTGAAGGTACAGTTTCAGTTAGTGAGTTGGCCACTCACCATCCGGATCAGAAAGAGTGGTTCGACCAATTATCTGCCCTTGGTCTGGAGCATCTGACCTCACTTCCACTGTCCGCCGATCGTGTCGGACTTTTGGCTTGGAGTGGGCAGCCGGAGGCTCGCATAAAATCAGAGTTAAGTATCCTTAGGGGTCAGGTTGAATTACTCTCGTCGAATGCCGAGAGTTATGAGAAAATCGAGGAGATGTCATTTACAGATTCTCTTACCGGGCTATCCAACCAGCGCTATTTCACCAAACGTCTCGAAGAAGAAATCGGGCGTTGCCGCCGTTACAGCCGTAAGTTGGCTCTGATATTTTTTGATCTTGATAATCTCAAAGGAACCAATGATGAGTATGGCCATTTGGCCGGTGACGAACTTCTAACCCAGATGGGGCGGATTCTTCGCGAAACAACCCGCTCAATCGATGTTGTTGCTCGTTACGGCGGTGACGAATTCTGTATCATTATGCCGGAATCGGATATACCCACTTGCGAGTTGTTTATGGAACGTCTCAAGAATATGGTAGCTGAGTCGGAATTCAGATTCGGCGACGTAAGCGAGAGTCTCCGTTGTACTGTTTCACTGGGGGGGGCCGTGTTTCCGACACATGCTGAAGAACCCAAAAAGCTTATTCACGCGGCCGATATGGCCTTGCTGCAGGCGAAAGAATCCGGTCGTAATTGCCACCGGATTTATGACCCGAGTCTTGCGGTATGTGGCGGTAGCGCTTCTTCTTGATCCGGATTCCTCAATCTTTTTTAGTCTTTACTCTCAAAAATACGTACGCTATATTGATGGCTAAACAATAGGAAAGGTTGTGCCGACCTTTATATAAACCGTTTATATATAGAAAGTTAGACTTGAAACACGGAAGTATTAAGCTGATACCTATTGCGTTTGCAATTCTCCTGGCCTTGTCCTCGTCCAATGGTATGGCCCAGGACTACAAAATAGGCCCCGGTGATCAACTCCAAATTTCGTTTTGGGAAGATCCAACCCTCAATGTAGAACTTAAGGTTGGGGAAGATGGAATGATCTCCCTTGATATTATGGGCCAGATTGAGGCGGCCGGGAAGACGACCAAAGAACTCCAGGAAGAAATTGCACACGGCATGTCCCGCCTCAAAAGAGAAATCTCACAGGCGATAGTTCGCGTCACTCAATATGACTACCTGTATCTGTTTGTTTCCGGGCAGGTGAGAAATGGAGGGAGACTGACGTTTGAACAAATACCGGACCTTTGGACGGTCATAAATCTCGCTGGCGGTATTGGCGAGTCAGGGGATTTGAGCCGAGTTACGATAGTTCGTGGCGGAGATCAAACTGGTCGTGTCGAAGTCGTCAATGTGGCCGAAGCTATCGCCAACGGAACCCTGGACAAGTTGCCCAAGTTGCGTCGCGGTGATACTGTTGACATCCCTCGAACGCCGGGCGGCATTCCATCCGGAGATCTCAGCAGTCGTTCCGGGGCTGGTAATTACATCTATATTTTGGGTGCCGTAACCACTCCCGGTACGGTGAACTTTGAACCGGAGATGGACCTTCTGCAGGCATTGGCCGCCGCTGGTGGCTACGTCGAAAATGCTGATCTGGGAAAAGTGCGAGTGATTACAAACGATGGCAGATTCGCCCAGACGCTCGAATTTGATCTAAACAAATATATGGATGGCGGAACGCCAGCGAGATACATTCTTCGAAGGGGTGATACATTTGTTGTTCCGCACAAAGGCCGGGGTGGATTCCTGGGACTTGACTGGGGAACCATAGCAACTGTGGCCGGCGTCGTAACCTCTGGGATTCTGATTTATGAATCAGTTAAGCCCAATGAGAATTAGCGAGGAGTATTAGAGGTTAGCCAAATGTCCGGACAGAGCAGACCACAATTTGACGTTAAAGAGATCCTCGGAATCATCTTCAAGAGAAAGTGGATGATTATTGTTCCGATTATTATTGCGTCTGCTGCTGCCTACGGCGGCACCTACTTTCTTAAACCAGAATTCGAGGCATCCACGATTGTCTGGATTGACAAGCCAGAGTCGGCTTCGCGGGAGTTGATGAGGATTATTGGCTCCAACCAGTACGGAAGAGAAAGTGGCGAAGAGAGAAGGCGCCGTCTCAAAGCTCTGCAAAACGAAATAACGTCTCAGACTTATGTTTACCAGTTGATTTCGGAACTAAATCTGGATAATGATCCGTCGGTCGCAAGAAAGGCTGCTGAACTCCGTGAAAGCAGTCCCCAGTTTACGCTGGAGCAACTCAAATATAATATACTACTTGAGGATATCCGCGAACGAATCTCGGTGGCCTTTGTAGGTACCGATCAAATCCGATTGCAGGCCACTTCCAATGATCCGGTCCTGGCTCGGGACATGGTAACAAAACTGACCGAAATCATGGAATCCGAGAAAACAAAGTACGAACTCGAGAAGATTCTGGACAACCAGAATTTCGCTGACCTACAGCTGGAAAAAACCGAGAGTATGTATCAGCAGGCGATCGATTCCCTGACCGCGGCACAGCGTGACCTGCTTGAGTTGAAACTGCCCGATGCTATTTCATCGGAGTCAAACCAAAATGAAATACTGGCTGACATAGAGAAAACGCGTCAGGACAAAGTCGACTTCAAGGACAGATCAAACCAACTCATGTCCCGGCTTAAAGAGTTGGACTTAGACCGATCTCGATTAAATCACACCGACTCGCTAATTCGTATACGAACCAGCATTGATGGTCAGTTGACCGATTTAGCCGGAATGATGGATGCCTACGAGTGGACATCGCAGAATGTTGTCACCGCCAGCGTTCGACTGAACAACAAAGTTCGCGTTATGGAGCGAGAAATCTCCAGGCAAACAGCAGTGCAGTTCGATGCTTTTCCGGCGGACCAGCAAAGACTGCTGGAAGACTTTTTTGTCGTCTCGGAAAATATGGATGTGTTTAACTCAAAAATCAATAAATTCCAGTCATCCTTTGAACGGCTGACCACTCGAATTTCCGTCTTGCCCCGGTTGCAGGCAAAAATCACTGACCTGGGGCAAAGGGTAGAAGCGGCTAGAAGGTATCGCGATGCCTTTCAGGACGAAGGCCGTACAGTTGAGATTCTATCGGAACAGGCCAAAGAGCGGACCAAATACAAAGTGATCGAACCGGCCCGTATACCCTTGGCGCCTTCGTGGCCCAATCGAAAAAAAATCGCTGTACTTGGTTTTATGCTCGGACTGGTGTTGGGTGGAGTGGTGGCGTTATTGGCGGAAATCATGGATAGTTCCTATAAACGTACCGAAGATATAGAAGACGACCTTGATCTCCCGGTAATTGCCGTGTTGCCTAAAATTGACAAGCTAAAATTCAGGTAGAAAAATGGAAACATATCGTCTTAGCAGCAAACTGAAGAATGCCGATCGGGAAATCGTAATTCAGACTTCGAACGACGCCTCCGTGAGAGCCATTCTTTCAACCGTATATGTTGATGGTCAGGCCGCAAACGTAACCCGTACTCGCCATCCTGGGGAATGGTCTGCTGAAGAAATCCTCTCCATGGTAAAGTTCCGGCACAACCAGAAGAAAGAAGAGTTGGAGTCTATGCTGGTCGCGTTTCAGGTTGTAATGGACCGAGGCGAGCCAGAAGCAATGTACCAGTTGGGAACTGCCTTTTTCTACAAGAAGTTATTCGAAGAAGCTTTGACCCTGTTTGACAGCGCTACAACTTTGAGCGGCACTTTCGATGGCGCTTACAATTTTATGGCCCGCACGGAAATGGAATTGGAGCGATATGATCGAGCTATCAGGGCTGCCCGGGCGGCCGTGGAAATGAAACCTGCCTATGCCGATTACCGCCATACATTGGGCGAGAGTTTAATGCTCGCCGGCTCATATCGTGAAGCTGTGGCCGAGTTTGAAGAGGCGGTCAGGATCAACACCTACTATGGCGACGCTTACTTTTGTCTCGGTCTATCCCTCCTGCTCAATAGCGTTTATCAAAAAGATATCAGCCTCTTTGGGGCAGTTGTTTCCAGATCATCAGATTACTTCAAAAAGGCCGGGATAATTGACGACCAGTATGAAGGCGAGCTTTTTGCCGAAGGCTTTAAATTGCTGGAAGAGCAGGACCTTGAATCCGCGTATGTTCTCTTCCGAAAGGTTTATGATGCTCGCAAGCGTGATAAGTTTCAGGACCTTTCCGGCTACTACATGAAATATGTGCATTTTTACGGTGAACCGACACCGGAGTCGTTAGATCGACGGATTGAGTACCTTCGGGAAGAGATCCAAAAACATCCCGACTACGCCGACATATATACCGAGTTGGCCCGGCTCTATCTCGAACGCACCCGCTACTCCTGCACTCTTTCGATAGAACATTATCGGAAGGCTCTTGATGTCAACCCGGCCATGGACAATGTTGAGAGACAATTGACTGCGGTGCAGGAGGGACTTGCGTCAATCGATCAACTTGTGGCTCAGGTAATGAAAGACAACGGCTGATGGCTCAAAAAAAGATCTCACCTCTTGACTATATAGAATCTGAAGCACCCTTTACGAACGAGTTTCGCCGCCTGCTGGCAAGGGTTCAGAAGCATATGGAGGCCGGGAGTATCAAGACGATTATGGTGACTTCGGCTATGCTCTCTGAGGGCAAGTCCACCACAGCAGCGTTTCTGGCCTTGACTTCGGCCGGGTACGGAGGACTTAAAACGTTGTTGGTCGATGCTGATCTCCGAAGACCCTCTTTGCATCGGATATTTGGTATCGAAAGAGACCGAGGCCTCAGCGATATTCTCATCGATGGCTACGACACCAAAGAGGCCATCCGATCCACACATGTTGACAAGCTGGACGTTTTGACTTCAGGTACCGGATATGACAATCCGTCTTCGGTTTTTGACGCCGAAAGTATCGGACTTATACTGGAAGACCTGAAATTCTATTACGACCTCATCCTGGTCGATTCACCACCGTTGATGCCGGTTTCGGACCCGATGTTGCTCTCTTCAAAAGTCGACGCCATGCTGTTAGTCGTCAAAGCTGGATCCACCGATCGCGCTGTGGTTAAAAAAGCTGTCGAGGGAATGGGGTCTACTCGGGACAAAGTAATCGGTGTCATCCTGAATAATCTGGACAACAAGCTGCCGTATTACTACGATCACAGCTATTACGGATACGACTATAAGCCCTCGAAAAAAAGTGGCAAGCGACCAACCGCCAGCCGTTCCAAAACCGGAAAAAAGAGACTCTCTCGTTCCGTAAATGGGCAGCCGAACGATCCGGTCGCACGACAGCACAAACAATAAGCGGATATCATGGCCAACGTTCTGAATTTGCTGACGGTGGACTGCGAGGAGTGGTTCGTAGCCGAGGCGCTTGCTGATCGACTGGACCGTTCCGAATGGGACAGCCTCCAGACTACAGTCGCAAGAAACTGCGAAAGACTCTTGGACATGTTCTACAAATACCGGGTGAGCGCTACCTGGTTTATGCTTGGCTGGGTCGCCGAACGCCATAAAGATTTACTCCAGATGATTGTCAACGAGGGGCATGAGATCGCCTGCCACAGTTATTCGCATCGGCGGGTCGATCAGTTGACTCCGGAACAATTCAGGGAGGATACACAACGGGCTGTCGACGCCATCATGCGGGCGATTGGTAATCGTCCGTTTGGATATCGTGCGCCTTCCTGGTCGATAAACGAAACTACTCCATGGGCTTTTGAGATTTTGACCGAACTTGGCTTTGAATATGACAGTTCCATTTTTCCCATCAAGCATGACTTTTATGGCGTTCCTCAGGGACCACGGCAAACGTTCAAAATAAGAGCTGCCAATGGTGGTACTCTTCATGAGATTCCAGCCTCAACCTATAGGGTCTTGGGACAGAATATCCCTATCGCAGGAGGTGGTTATTTCCGCCACATTCCGTACTGGTATACTCGCAGCATGATACGCAGCCTCAATCGAAGAGGCCAGCTGGTCATGACCTATATCCATCCATGGGAACTTGATCCTTCGCCACCGACCCTTGGTGGGCTGTCGGCTATGCAGCGTCTCAGAACCTACGGTTCTACCTCTATTCTGGCGCGCAAATTTGAGCGACTTCTGGGTGATTTCGAGTTTACGACCATGTATGGCTACTTAAGTGATTTTAAGAGACGAAGAATCGGGTTTCAATAAAATGGCTTGTCAGCGCCTTATCTCACAAATCCTCTTTTGGCCGACTACACCGGCCATTTTTTGCATTTAATCCTTGACTACTATAGTATAAAGATAAAACTTATACTGATGCTACAGTGGAAAGGTGTCATGGAGGTAACATGAAGAAATATATAATCTTACTGATGTCAGTGCTCCTGATTGTGCCGGTTATTAGTGCCCGGCCAAAAAAGAAAAAGACAGGATCTGTTAAA